>CAVJZP010000017.1:0-36543 GCA_963654365.1 Oscillospiraceae bacterium | reverse complement strand
CACCTACTACACCATCGCCCACAGGGACAACAAGGACTCCTCCGCCCTCCTTCCGTACTTCTACAGAGGACCCAACTACAACAGCACCAACGACTGCTACTACAACGTGAAAGGATAACCGAATATAAAATCCTCCGCCATGTGCGGAGGATTTTACTTTGCCATGAATCTAAACGAAACAACGCAAAGGCAAGATAAGAAATCGGTTCTTACAGATTCAATCCGTCTGCATCCTTTCTGATCACACAGTGCAGCCTCATCCCTTTACGGAATTCCGCCTTCTCTATTATTAGTCCTGACTTTTTACAACATTCCCTTATCGTTTTGATCGAGGCGATCTTAACATCTCCATGTCCACATAGATTGCATATTGGTATTTCTATATGATTCATAAAGAAAAGGACAAGAGAATTCTTGTTGCTGATATCTCGGATGATAAGTCTCCCCCCTTTTCTTAGACATCTTTTGACGCTGTCAAAAAAAGCCTGTGGATTCGGATAGTGATGAAAACTATTGGCGCAGATGATGGCATCAAAGGAATCCTCATCAAAAGGAAGATTCTCACAGTCTCCGACAACAAATGTGGAGTTCGGTATATTCTTCTTTTTCGCCTGTTCAATCATGGCCGGTGTCAAGTCCAATCCTGTGTAATGACATTCCGGATGTGTTTTCGAGAGCAAAGAGATCATAGGGGCTGTACCGCATCCGGCATCCAAAACATCGTGAAACGTTTCCTTTTCCAGTTCTTCCAAAATGTCCGGATAGTCTTTTCGGCATAGCTTATAGATACCAGCATCTTCGCTTTCATATTTCTTTGCGGCTTTTGTGAATTCCTTTATCGATTTCTCTTTGTACTGATTTGCGTTCATAAACTCATCTCCTTTATCGTTAGTTATAACTAACTACTATGATATGAAATCTCTCTTCTCATTTCAAGTGCGGAGATCCTTTCTGTTTTACTCACTTCAAAAGAAAAGCGCACAAACTCCATGTGCGCTTTTCTGGATTCATTATTCCCTCTGTTTTTTCTTTTTCCCCTTCCAATGGAACTTCTTATTCCATGTCAGTTTCATGACAAATCCATCCAATAGATATAAGGTTGCAGGGAGGACAAAGAGGATCATGGCAATGGAACAGATGCCTCCGATACCAATGAGCAAACCTACCGTTGAGATAGAGGACTGAGAAGAGATAAGAGAGATGACAAACCCACAGATGACAAGGATCAAGCCAGAGGTGAAGATAGTTGGCATCGCCGCTTCTACGGCTAGATGCAGGGATTCTTTCTTGTCTTTCGTCTTCCGATTCTCAATGTAATGGTTCGACATGAGTATTCCATAGTCGATCGTGGCTCCCATGAGGATGCAAGTGACAACGATATAGCTCATGAAGAAAACACCGCTAGAGAGTATCTGTGTGGACATCGTGATGAAAACAGCACCTTGGATGATACTGACCAAGATTGTCGGCAAAGAGAGGGAACGGAAGGTCAGCATGACAATCACGAAGATGGAGATGATGGTAAAGATGGTGATGAAGAGATTATCATGGTCAAAGGATTTCTGAAGGTCATAAGTGGAGATGATTTCTCCAGCGACATGAGCATCTGTTCCAAAGGTATTCTGTACTTCTTCTTTGAGGTAGTCTACAAATTTCGTGCTCTCTTCTCCTCCGTTAGAGAGATTGACAGAGAGAAGGAGTCTGGAATAGTTCTCCCCTTTCAATAAGGTATTTGCTTTCTTGATCTTCTCTTCGGCATCTTTGACCTTGTTTCTCTTTTCCTCATTCATCTTAGAAGACAATAAGGTATTGTTATCCATATTGGCCTTGACAAAGTTCAAAAGATCAGAAGCCTTTATCGTAGCATCAGAAGACAGCTTCTTCTCTTCCATATACTTGATGTATGGGCCAGAGATTTTGTCTTCATCGATTTCAGAGGCCATCGAGGAACTTAAGATTTCACTCTTAAGCTGATTCATCCTCTTATACATGTCATGATAATTATATAGGGTCTTATCTTCCATATAGTCTTTAATGGTAAGCATATCCGTAATCTTTGCTTTGCTATCTAAGGATAACTGCGACTGCACTACCGGATTCTCTTCATACGTCTTTAAGATATAGTTAAGGAATGTTTCTACATTGATAGACGAATAATTCTCACTTTCCATTTCTCTATAATAGGCAATATAGATTTGTTGAATCGCTTCATCGCTCACCTTGATCTCCACAACGGCACCACTTAATGCATAGGCGATTTGTTTCAAAGCCGGAAGATAGGTTGTGTAATCATAAGAAGATTTTATCATGCTATACAGCTTGCTGTATCCTTCTATGGTAGCAACTGCTTCAGTATCGGTAATCAATGAGGAACTTACCATGAAGTTCATCAATGGAAGGAATGGTATCGTATCCTTTTCCTCCTTTTGAATAGAGAGATAGTATCCGGAATAGATCTGATTCAGCTGCTCATCGGATAATAGAACAGAATAATTCGAATACATATATCCTTTCAATTCTGTCTTCGTCAGTTCCTGATCCATCTTACTGATAAAAGCATTGATTCCAGTTGATAGACTGTTCAGCTGGGTTATGGTATTCGCATCGAAGAAGGCACTCATATTCTCATCCTGCGAGGAAAGAAGAATGAAGTTCAGCATTGTTCTGAAATCGGATTTGTGTTCCTTTTCATCATAGAAATATAATCCGTACATCTGCTTGACAGAGAACAGAGATAAATCCGTATCATCTATGTCGGATATCTCCCTATAGAATTCATCGGCGGTAAGACCTTTATCAAGCAAGTCGTCAACTTTTACGATACGGTTAAGAGTCTCTTTAAGATCTTCATCCATGAAGGCCTTGGCATCCTCATCCTCTTCTACAAGAGTATAGGTATAATCCACAAAGTCAGAGAAACTCAGTTTCAAAAGATCCGGATTCTGATAAAGCTCATACATATTCAAAAGCAAGGAAGATTCCAAAGTGCTCATCTCTAGCTTCTGTTCAATCTTCTTCTGGTCATATTCTTCTTCTACGGTATTGCTATAGGATGTGTAACTAGCAAGTGCAAAAGTGCCATCTGCTTTTTTGTATTCTTTCAGTGACTGAATGAGCTGTTTTTCTTTATCAGAAGAGTTCTCCTGATTCGGATAGAGAACGACGATGCTGTTGTTTTCTCCGAATTGATCGACAATCTCACTGTTTGCTGCTTTGGAGTCAGAGAATGAATAGGGTGTCTTTGTCTGAAGATATCCGCATCCTGCAATCAGAAGGACAGCAAGAGGAAAGACGACCTTATTCGCTTTCACGGCAAACCCAGAGAAAATCTTTCCTTTCGGGCAGATTACTTTCTTCTTTGTCTTTGTTAAAAGCTTATCTGCAAGCAATATAAGAACTGGAAGCAAAGTCAATGAGGTCAGCACCGATATCACAATGCCTTTCATCAGGACAATGCCGATATCGAATCCGATATGGAATGACATGAATAAAAGAGCAAGCAGACCTGCAATCGTTGTCAGTGAGGATGCTGAAATAGGTCGGATTACTTTCTTGATGCTCTTCTTCATCGCCTCATCATTGTTTTCGGATGTTTCCTTGTTCTCTCTGTATTCATTGAGCAAGACAATGCTGTAGTCGATCGATAGGGCAAGTTGTAAGATTGCAGAGATGGAATTGGTGATGTAAGAGATATTTCCAAAGATGAAATTCGTACCCCTATTTATCAGTATGGCAACACCACAGGAGAGAAGCAAGATGATTGGCTCAATCCAGGACTGTGAAGTCAATAGTAGTATTCCAGCGACAAGAGAGACAGCAACAAGCATGATATAGACCATCTCATTGGTGATGGTCGTCTGAAGAGACTGCTTCTCTACCGCCGTACCTCCGTACTCCACCTCTCCATAGGATGCCAATGCTGTCTTGATATCCGAAACGACGCTTTTTGCATTTTCAGAATAGTCATCTCCATCGACAAGCACGACATACAAAGCATTGCTGTCTTTATAATAATTCGTGTCATAACGGTCAAAGTTGACTGTCGTAACATGATTCACATCGCTTAATATGTCATAGATTTCATCGGCTTTGTCTTCACTGACATTTTTTACCATGACTTGGATGTTGCCAGTGGCACCAAACTCCTCCTCATTGATTTTCAAAGCAATCTTCGTCTCGGTGGAATCATCTAGATAATCCGAAAGATTATAGTTGATGGCTACTTTTCCGGCAAAGATGATGGAGAACACAATCGCCAAGCCAAAGAAACAGAGGGAGATAATTTTTTTGATTCCAAACTTCTTTATTTTTCCTTTCATATGTAACCTCCTTACTTGAATTAGATTTTTAACTATAGTTTAAAAACAAGCACGGATAGATTATAATATTCTAGTCATCCCTCTGCTTTACCCATCCTTTATCAATGTTAGACTTCTTACTCTTATTCTAGAAAGGTTATAAAACAATGAAAACATACAAAAACTCTTCCCGTACGGAAAAATGGATCCGAAAGGCGTTTGCTGAACTGATATCCGAAAAAAAGAGTCTCGAGAAGATCACTGTTTCCGAAATCATCCAAAGAGCCGATATTACAAAGCCCACCTTCTACTATCATTATTCCGACCTGAATGATTTAGTGAAAAGCATCGAAAATGAGATGATTGAGGAACTGACAATAACGCTCGATGAGGCGGAGAAATCCAATCATGTCCGAATCGAATACTATGTGACAGCCTTATCCGATTTTCTGAAAAAGAATGAAGAAGAGTATAAATCCTTAGCGAATGCAATTGATCTCAATTACTTCATCGAAAAACTGAAGAGAGTCTTTATACAGAAGATAAACAATCCTGTTTTTGGCTTTTCAGAAGACCCACTCACCCGCTCGATTCAGGCCACCTTCCTCTCCAGCGCCATTGTCGATACGATACTTGAATACTTCAAAGGAAATATTTCCGGCCAATTGAAAGACGTAGAGTCTACAATTCTGATGACGATCAATAAGCTGCGATCTTAGATCAGTTTTCTTTATTGTCAGATTCCTGATTCTTCTTTTCTTTCTTGTTTTTCTTCAAAGACAGAATCGTGAAGATGCCGTCGACCAGAGAGATCAGCGCAAGAGCGAAGAACAAAACATAATATCCAATCCTTGAATAAAAGCGGGCTGTCGTAGAAATATGGTAATCATAGACTGTCAAAGCAAATACTCCAGCCATCACAATCAGAGAAACGACGATCTCAACAATGGCTCCTTTGATCGTATGGGCTCCAACCTTTTTATCTTTCTTCATAGACAATCCTCTCTATCAGCATAGTTCTAGCCATATTTTAGCATAACGAACTCGCTGTTTTCTTTTTCAACGAAAAATAGGGTAGAAACCTACCCTATCTGAGAAATCATTTGTTCGGAATATCGCGTTTTCAGAATGCAGTTATCGAGTCAACTACTTGTCTTCTTTTTCGTGCTTTCTCTCAAAGAAGAAAGTAATCACAATCCGTACAAAAGTAAGGAATAGCAGCGCTAGACAAGCCCATTCGCCAAGCAGAAGAATAGAATATTGGTATGCAAGATGTGTAACATGTAAAATAGTGTCAAAATATACATACAAGGCAAGATTGACTAAAATCCCACTAAGGACAATACATTGATAAAAAGAATTAGTTTTGTTGAATTTTTCATATTTTTTCCATTCAGATAAACAGCAGGACGAAGCGTTGTCAGACATCTTTGGCTTCCTACTTCCGACCTATTATATCCCAATGAAATAGCAAGTCAAATGAATTTACATTTTCTTTACATTCTTTTAGAGGCATTATGAAGGTGATATGATATTGAAAAGTTTTCAACAGAATCCATTGCAGAGCATGCTATACTATCTTCCGAGGCATATTCATATATGGCAGTCATAATCATCCTTATCTCCATCGTTTTCATCATCCTTTTTGTATTGCTTTTTATCTATTTTTACCGAAAAAAGAAAGAAAAACAAAGGAAAACGGTATTTACTACATCCATCACAATCAAAAAGCTTCAAGAGCTGAATGAGAAGTTTCCTGATATTGATGTCTCCTATGTACACTCTCATAAAGAAGCAATCTATGTAAAGAAGAGATCTGATGTTTATCGTTTTGAACCTGATATCTATTTTGAAAAAGCAAAGCCAATGCTTGAAAACGACTATAAAACCAAAGTGCGGAATCTTTACTTATACGAGGAATATCAGAGACTCTTTCAAGAGACAAAAGAACAATCCAAGACACCGAATTCCATCATCCATGAAACACATATCAATTTCACAAAGTATAAGACGATAGAGAACGAATATATCCGTTCTCTTTTCCGAAGGAAGAAAGATACAGAAAGCATCACCTATCTTGTCCAGGCTCACTATGTCTCTCCAAAAGGAAGAAGCACGCTTTCCTCTAATCCTTATATATATGCGGAAAAGAGATTTGCTCAAGAGACAGAATTTTCTCCTATTGAGATAGACTATTCTCCTAGCTATTATCAAACAGAAGAAAAAGAAGAGATAAAAGATGTCATCAAAGAGGAAAAAGAAATCAAGTCAGACGAATTTACTCTTGACGGATGCCTTTATCATATCGAAGAGGATGGTGTTACTCTTATTGGAATTGATTCCTCAACTCAGGATGTGGTTATAAAAGATAAAGTGCTATATGAAGGCACAGTGAGAAAAGTCCTACTGAAAGGGTCTGCTTTCTTAGGAAACAGAAGGATCAGAACTCTCATCATAGAAGAAGGAAAAGAAGAGATTCCAGATTCCTGCTTTAAAAACTGCATCGCATTAGAATCTGTCTCTTTCCCACACACACTGAGAAAGATCGGAAAGAAAGCATTCTCGGGATGTCTCTCCTTAAAGGAAGCACAGATACCAGAAAGTGTAACCTCTCTTTCCGAAGAGGCTTTCTCCCTCTGTTCCTCCTTACAGGATCTCTATCTTCCGTCCACGATAAAAGAGGTCGGCCCTTCCATCGTCTGGTATTCAAGCAAAGCGAAAATCCACATCCTATTCGGAAAGGAAATCGATCATTTCGATCCGGAATGGAATGTGGACGAGAATCCTGTCGCCTTTGAATGAACTACTTCATCGGATAATAGTCATCTCCATGATACCCCTCTTTTAAAAGATGGTTCTTTTCCCCGTAGTGAATGACATATTCTAGTTTTCTTCTCACTTTGGAAGTGATGGCAGAGAGATTCATCTGCTCTGCCATGACGCGGATGAGCTCTTCTTTAGAGATTTCCTTATAGATAGTGATGATGGCATTCATCAAGGAGAGGATCTCTTCCTTACAGATATCCTTGATGTCCCTATCTGAGCTTCTGAAATGATCCATTCTGACCTCTTTCCCTTTCGGCCAATAGAAGACAGCATCTTCAAAGTCGGTCGTCTTCGTTGGGGAAAGCATCTGAACATGACTTAAGATGACATAGGCGTTTTTCTGAGTAAGTCTTGAGATGTTAAAGGCAGTCTTGGTCTTATCCAATATCTGATCCTTCGAGAGAGGATACTCCGTATCCAATAATCCAGAGAGATAGTCTAACATCTCCTTGTAATATCTTCCTCTCTCTAAAGCGATATCAGTGGATATCTTCTTTTCATATTTGTAGGAAAGATAGGGTATGATTCCAAAGTCTTTCTGAGAGACATGATGTTCATTCAGCTGCGGAGGAATGTAAAGAGCGGATTCCTCTGTCTTTTCCTTTTCCACCGTCTCGATCATCTCGATGATCTGCTTGATTGTCTTGGACTTATATCGTAAGAACAATACCGTATAGACACGTAAGACTTTCCACTTCAGATTCTTTAGGATGATAGGCTCAACAAAGAAGCGATCACGGCAGGAGATATTTCCGTTCAGCGGTTTCTCATCGAGAAGGATTCCTAAGACATATTCTTTGCTATCTTTCTTTCTCACTGCCAAGTCGACTTTGAATTCACTCGTTCCGACAGAGACATCGGAGAGATAGCCTTTCTTGTTCAGTTCTCTTTTTATGAAGTAAGCAAGGTCCTTATTTGTGGAATCATTGCTCTCATCGAGAGCAAATCTTTCAGAATTCTCAGCAAAACGCAGGAAGTCCTTCAGATTCTTTGCACCCTGATTCTTCTTTCCGGTCTCATCGATATCACCAGAATAGATAGTAGAGACAACAATCATCTGTTCAACGCTGCGGCTTGCTGCGACATTGAGTCTTCTTTCTCCTTTTGCTAAAGCAAGCGGTCCATTGATCAAAGCTTTCCCGTCTTTTCCTTTGGTGAATCCAATCGACATAATGATGATGTCTCTTTCATCGCCTTGGACATTCTCTAGGTTTTTGACAAAGAGTCTCTTATCGCTCACCTCTTCTGCCCAATGAGTAAGTTCAAGATATTCCTGGTTATGAGAGAGGAACTGGTCGACTTCCTCTTCGAGTTTTTCCTGCTGTGCGGAGTTGAATACAATGATACCCAAGGACTTGTTTTTCGTCTTCGGATTGTCGAGAAGCTGTTTTAAGATATTAAGAATGGCATCGATCTCCTCTTTGGAAATATCGCTTCCCTTCTTCTTCGTGATGCTATCGACATGAAGGAAAGAGACATGGGAAGTAAGGCTATCGGTAGAGGGGAAAGTGAACAAGTCTCCGCCATAGAAGTTGCGATTGGAAAACTGAATCAAGGATTCATGCTTGGAACGATAGTGGAAAGCGAGTCGGATGCGCGGCATATCGATGGCGATGCAGTCATCCAATAAGGATTCCGCATCGGAAAGCAAGACTGCCTCACCATCCAAGGAATCTTCATCCAAATCCGTGGAGACCGTGAAATATTCACTCGGCGGCATCTGCTGTGGATCACCGGCGACAATCAAAGAGTTTCCTCTTGCAATCGGACCAATAGCTTCCGATGTCGGAATCTGAGACGCCTCATCAAAGATGACGATATCGAACTTCCTTGAATTCACATCCAAGTACTGAGCGGCAGCCAAAGGAGACATCAGGAAACAGGGGAAGTACGTGCGGAGAAGATCCTCATATCTATTCAGCGTATTTCGGATGGAAATTCCTTTTCCGGAATTCATGCAGAGCTTTCTAAGAGATCCAATCGGAGTCGTTGCGCTTCTCTTCAAGTCAGGATCATCGAATTTCTCGGTTATCTTCTCAATCGTTTCCCCGACGCATAAGGAATTGTACTTTCGGATAAGGTTCTGATATTCACTGATTTCTTCCTCATATAGACTAGCGTCAAAATCATTGTTGGCATCATCCATGACAAATCCATTCACGACAAAGGCATGAGAAAGCGTATGCTCATAGGTTCTCTCTAATTCTCCTAGTGGTATCTCATTTTTTCTGATCAGTGAGACAAAGTCAGATAGTCCGAGTTCATTGAGTTTTTCATAATCAGAGAGAAGTTTGGTATACTGACTGATCTTATAGTGTTTCTCTTCCTCTGTGAATAGAGAAAAGACTTTCGAATAAAAAGAGAAGAAATCCTCCTTTCCAAAGGAAGTAAGATCGAGAGGATATCTCGTTTTGATTTCCTTTAGGGAAGATGCAAAAGCATCATAATCCTCTTTGAATAAGAGGAAGAGATCTTTTGCTTTTATAAGTGCGAAAGGAGAGATTCCCCTGACGATGGAATAAATTGCATCAAAGAGAAGATGATCTCCGTTCATGATGGAATGATAGAGTGCTATCGTATCACTCAGGATAGTCCGATAATGATAATAATTCTCTTTGTCTTTTAAGATATCCGTATGGAAGAAAGATTTCAGTTTATCCTCTTCTTTTCTGATCTCTCTTTCCAAGTGATTGTACTTATCTGCAGCTTCGCTAGCTTGGATGATATCCTCTTTTTCGCTCAGTTCATTCTTCAACATCGGAGAAAGGAGGCGGAGCGCTTCTTTTCTTGCCTTGGAGCGATTGAGGAAATTGGTTCCTTTGCTTAAGGCAGCTCTGACCGCTTCTCCATCCACCTGAGAAATCCCATCTGCCTTATATTTTCCAGAGAGTTCCTTTTCCAACTCGATCAGGCTTTGAACTTTGTCTAAGGCCTGACTCAGAAGAGAGTAATAGGAATCGAGATCGGTAGAAGCGAAGGATTCCACATTCGGTTTTCTGTTGAGCAAGGCATCCAAGACAGAGACGACAAAGTCTATATTCTCAACAGTAAGAGAAAGAGTGTCCATCTTCACTTCCTGATTCAAGGAATCGTATTTTTCTTTCAAAGAGGACAGCATCTTCTTCTCTTCCGTAAAGGAGGAAACCAAGTCGATCTGGTCCTGATAAGTATAATGCGTAAAGGAGATAATAGGGAGATACGCTTCATTCTCTTCTCCATCGAATTCTCCTTCTACCTTTTCGATGTGATGGATGATATTGCGGATAGCATCATCCTTCTCCGCATCATATCTTGTCAAAAATTCCTGTGAGATATCAAAATTGTTTTTGATGTCATCAGTTGCAAGTTCTCGGGTTATGGCCTCATAAAGAGAATAGAAGTACTTTTTATGGGAGTGAAGTCTCTTCAGTTCCTCATTGATGACCTTCTTCTCTTTTTCTATCTTGTCGCAGACGGAGAGGAAATCTTCGTCCGAACTCTTTCTTCCGTATTCCATAACCTTGGAAATCTGTTTGAAAAAGGCCTGCTTATTCGTCTTCGAGGAGTAAAGCTGGAGAGCAAAAGGATCTAGTCCAAGATTGAAAAGCCTTTGACGGACCACCTCCAAAGCGGCCTGTTTCTCCGCCACGAAGAGCACCGTCTTCCCGTGGTAGAAGGCGTTGACGATCATATTGACAATGGTCTGACTCTTTCCTGTGCCAGGAGGGCCATCGAGGATGAAGGAATTGCCTTTTGCGCATTCTCGGATTGCTCTTAACTGTGTGGAATCATAGGGAAGAGGAGCTGCGAAATCCTTCATCGTATCGAGTTCATCGACATTCTTCGTCTCGATTTTATCCTCATAGAGATAGGACTTGCTGTCCAGAAGGGATTTGATGATGATATTCTCTCTTAAGACGTCCTGTCTATCGACAATATCCTGCCACATCACCATATGGGTAAAGAGGAAGTTTGCGATGAAGCAGACATTCTCATTCAACTCCACATCTCCGGTATGATTCTCTTTCAGAGTGGCGACGATATCCTCAAAGCGGTTATGGGAAGTGATGGAGTAGAGGCTATCGTAATCCGTTCCCTTCTTCAGTTTGTAATATTCGAAGAAGGTCTTGTTCACCATCATCTCTTCGATATCATAGCTGGCCGTGAAATCATCTCCGTATCGATTCTTCGTCACCTTGATAGGAACGAGAAGAAACGGAGCACGGATCTCTTTGACGGATTTTCCGTTGCTATCATATCCAGAGAGCAAGCCGATAGAAAGATAGAGAGTCGGAGAACCGGTCTCTTCTCTGGATTCGCTGTCCTTCTTGATGAGGCTTTTCATGGTAGGGATACTGCTTGCCATGACAAGATTCCCCTTCTTCATCTGATCGATTGCAATCTTCTGAATGAAGGCATCCTCTATCGTATCGAGCTGACCTTTCTCATCGCTCAGTATCGAAGCGAAATTGGTCAGCGTAAAAGTCCCGTCACACTTCTTAAGGAATTCAAAGACATCCTTTCCTTTTCCATTCGGAGGAATGACGATAGCGTGATTGGATCCGTTTTTGGCAAAGCGGAAGTTGACCAGCTTATTCGCACTGGTCAGATCGAGAAGTTTCTTCTCCCAGGTAGAGAAGCGGTCCTGAGTCTCTGTGTCCGAGATCGGTGTTCCCTGGTATTCATTGATCTCCTCCATCTCTTCCTTGCGGAGAGTAGCCACAGGGATAGTGAAATCGATGACACCATCCTTGTTCTCTATCGGGATAGGCTTGAAAAGGGATTGCTGGGCACGGTAGATATCTACGGCAACAAAGAATCCACGATAGGATCTTAATCGTTCCGTTGCCATCTTCATCGCTTCGCTGAAAGGTACCGTAGAACTATTGGTCGCTGTTGTACATTCAAAGAGGACAATCTTCTTGTCCTCGCTGACGGAATCGGAGAAGACGACATTCGGATTCTTCTCATAGTAGCCGTTGAAGCTATCGTATTCATGGAGGAAGCATCCAGCAAAGGCATGTCCGTTGACGATGAGAAGAAGAGGATGATATCCGACCTGAAGCAATGCCGAACAGAAAAGGATAGCGAGGTCAAGACAAGTTCCTAACTTCGTCTTCAGTACAACGTTTGGCATTCGTATGTTCTGAACGAGTTCATTCGAATTAGGAGGATTGGAATAGGTGATGTTTCCTGTGTTATGAATGGCGCGGTAGATAGCTGTGAGTTCCTTTAGCACTTCATTGGTATCATTGTTCTGGTATCCGATGATGCAATCCGTCTCATTTCCGTTGAGCTTTGCCTTTTCGATATTGGCAGCATGCTGGATTTCGATGATTTCCTTGAAGTCAGTAACACAGTACTTAGAGAAGAGAAGAGGAGCAGAATAGAAATCATTCGTCGCCTGATTCAGAGGAAGGATCTTGACGGTCTTGTTATTGGAGCAGAGCTCTTTGTCACTGTCATTGGGATCTCTTAACGAGATGAAGATGGTACAGGAAGAGACGCCGTTAAGAGCATAAAGCCTTCTCTCATCCACTTTGATCTTCGGATCGATCTTAAGAAGATACTTGCTCCTTCTCGGAGTGAATCCGATATGGAAATCCTCACTGGAGAAGATATCGTTGGAGAATTCCAGGTGGACAATAAGGTCCTTGTATTCGTTATCAGTCTGATTGTCTACTTCAATCTTCTTGACAAAGGAAAAAGAGGAATAATACACATTTGGATTATTCACTTTGACAATCGAGTCGGTGTGGTATTCCAAATACGAGAACGTCTTTCCTGTGACTAGATTGATTTTGATGTATTCTTTGTCGACCATACCTCACCTCCGATTGCAATAAAGACAAATAAAAAAGAGAATTGATTCTTCTAGAATTTTACCACTTACAGAAAAGAATAGAAATACAGAGAAAGGGATTGCTTCTATTCTATACAGAAAGACACGCAATCATAAAAGCGCTTTTACCGACTATCGGACAAAGGGATTCAGCATCGCCTCCTTTTTCAACAGTGTCTAAAAGTTGAATATGGTACCAAGAAAAAAATTGCAAAAATAACCTTTTATACCATCGTTATCATTTTCAGTTAAAACACTTTCACTTCCCTAGAAAATTGCTAAATCATTCACAGTTTTGTTCGTCTTTTTCTGCTTTTTGAAACTGAATTTTGAGATTGAAATCCGAAGAAAAAGAAATAGAATAGATAACGCAAAAGCGATGACGAGGAAGAGTAGTCATAGATATTCTCATAGAGAGTCCTGGACGGTGGAAGCAGGACAGATAAGGGTGATGAACATGGCCTCTGAGCTGATAGGGCGAAATCAGTAGTTCTATCCGGGTATGCCCGTTACAGCAGATGAGTTTAGACGATTGAACTCTCTAAGGTTTTACAGGTGACTGTAAGGCGAATTAAGGTGGTAACACGGTCAATCCCGTCCTTAAGCACAGAATCTTGTGTTTGGGGCGGGATTTTTCTTTTTCGGAGGTTATATGGAATCAGAAATCAGAATCGAACATCTATCGAAAAGCTTTGACTCTCATCTCGTATTGGATGATATCTCACTCGATGTGAAAAAAGGAGATATCTACGGAGTCTTAGGTCTCTCAGGGGCAGGCAAGTCCACCCTAGTCCGGTGCATCAACTCTCTTGAGACATTTGAATCAGGAAACATCTACTTTCATGACCGGCTTCTCTGCTCTCCGACAAAGAGAGTATCAAGAGAGGACAAGAGAATGATTGGAATGATCTTCCAGTCGTTCAATCTTCTCGATCAGAAGACCTGCTTAGAGAATGTCATGATTGGGCTTGAAATTCATAAGATCGAGAGAAAGAAGAGGAAAGAGATTGCTTTGGAAGCCTTAAGAAGAGTCTCATTAGAGGATAAGTGTAACGCCTATCCTTCTGAACTGTCCGGTGGACAGAAGCAGAGAGTGAGCATTGCAAGATGCCTTGCGTTAAAGCCAGAGGTCATCCTAAGCGACGAAGCCACTAGTGCATTAGACAGTGAGAACACCAAATCCATCCTCTCCTTGCTCGCCTCTTTGAACAAGACAGAAGGCATCACCATCATCATGATCTCCCATCAGCTCAATACGATCGAAGCCATCTGCAACAAGGTCTGCATCCTCGACAAAGCCAAGATTGTAGAAAACGGTGAAATCGATGATGTCTTCCTCTCTCCGAAGGCGGATATCACAAAAAAGCTCATCTACTCCAGCAAGATCCATACCAATCTCGATGAGAAGAAGATGCTTCGCATTCTCTTCGACGGAAATGCGGATGAACCGATTCTCTCTGAGATTGTCCTCAACTGCAACGTCCTCGTCAATCTTGTCTATGCGGATACAAAAGTCAAGGACGGAAAGATCTACGGACAGACGGTCATTCAAAGACCAGTGGATGAGAAGGAATACAGAAAAGTACTTCAGTTCCTCACATTGAAGGGAATTGCAGCAGAGGAGGTGGAGCTATGATTGAAAATATCGATATCTTCAAGGCAATCTATGAAACCTTGCTGATGAGCGTTCTGTCTCTTGTTCTTGCTTATCTTGTCGGTCTTCCCTTAGGTGTCCTTCTCAAAGTCACCTCCAGAACCGGATTGCGGCCGAACAGGATCATCAATCCGATCTTCGGCGCAATCGTCAACTTCCTTCGAAGCATACCATGCCTTATCATCACCGTCATCCTGCTTCCCCTTACCCGTGCCTTACTCGGCAAGGGAACGGGAGCCTGGTATACGATGGTGATTCCTCTCTTCTTCTCTTCCTTCGCTTATGTCGCTCGCATTGTCGAGCAGTCATTGACCGATGTGGAAACAGGAAAGATCGAAGCCATCAAGTCAATGGGAGCCAGCGACTTCACAATTGTAAGGAAAGTATTGATTCCAGAGGCGAGAAGTTCCCTTCTCTTAGGAGTCTGTGTCACTTTCGTCAACATCATCGGCTATACCAGTTTTGCCTACAACATCGGAGCAGGTGGTCTCATCTCTCAGATTTATACCTACTATATGGGGCATTCGAAGAACTTTGAGACGAGCCCTGTCTTTTGGCTTTTGATCGTCTTCGTCGTCATCATTGTCGAAGTCATTCAGGAACTCGGTCTGTATTTTGCAAAGAAATTAGATAAAAGGAGAAAAGCATCATGAAAAAGAGTTTATTTGTACTTCCGTTATTCGTTCTGTCTTTGGTATCCTGCAATAAGGATGATTCCAAAACCATCCATATCGCCTGCTCTCAGAAGCCACATGCCGAAATCTTAAACGATGTCTGCAAAGCGGAACTGAAAGAGAAAGGTTATACCTTGAACGTCACCGTCTTAGACTGGACACTCATGAACGATGCCACCTATAGCGGAGAATATGACGGAAACTATTTCCAGCACCGCCCCTATCTTCAGAACTATGATGGCAATACGGCTAGCTATTCTGCTACTTACACCTATACGAAGCTCTTCCCAGCAGTCACCGTTCACTTTGAGCCGTTACGTATCTATGAAGGAAAGAAGAAGGCTTCTGACTTTGCTTCCATCAAGACAGAGGCAACCTACTGTATCTGCAACGATGTCTCCAATGAGATCCGAGCTTTGGATCTGCTCAAGGAAGCCGATGTCATCTCTTCCTATGAGCTTGATAGCGATGGTGTTCCGACCAATCTTCCTTCTAACATCACTCCCCTTACCGAATCGGAGCTTGCCTTAGCGATCGCCGATTACGATTATGGTGTCCTTCCTGTAAACAGCGCCTTGACGGGTGGGCTGGAAGCCAACGATTCTCTTCCGACAGAAAACGATAGCGTCGCTGACAAAAACGCCAATGTCCTTGCCCTCAATGTCAGAAAGTACAAAGAGAATGAAGCTTATAAGACGAAGATGGATGTCCTCTCAGATGTCCTTCTTAGCGACAAGGTCGCCACTTACATCAAGGCCACCTATAAAGGTGTCATCTCTTCCTATCAGAAAGACTTAAGATAAGAGACAAAAAGCAGATACCCGTTTTAATGAGGTATCTGCTTTTCATTTTTTCAATTTCAACAGGTTACGAAAGTTTTATCAGATGAATTTCTGCTAGATATCGATATATTCTATCTTACAGTGATGCTTCAGGCTTTTTGAATCATAGGTAATGGCCAAAAGGACTGCCTTTCCGTGGTATCCGTGGAACACGGATACATATTCTCTGTCTCTGATTTGATTCATGGCTGATTCCACAGTATCATCTGCCTTAAGCTCTATAACGATAGGCATATCTTTATTATTGCGTGGGGTAAAAGTCAAATCAGCCCTTATAGAAGCATAGGTATCCTCTTTTCGGATATAGTAAAGTTCATTTGCATAATAATAGGAGATGTGTACGATGATACCCAACACATCTTCCTTGTTATTATTGAACATCGATGCAAGTTCCTTATGGTTTTTATCCAGGGCAGACTATATGAAATCCGTATTGCCTTTGATTGTTTCTTCATAAAGTTTTTTCGAACCGGAAATCGGATTATATAATTCTGACCAGTTCAATTCATCCAATGCTGTTTCAAACTCATTCTGAATTTCATAGTTAGGAATATAAGATGATTTTGTCCCTTCGTCATAAGCAAGATGTCCTAAATGAATCAGTACAGTCAAGGCAGCATCTCTGGAGTTGATCTTTGTCAGATCATTTGAAAACTTCATAACGTTGAGTTCAACCTTTTCCCCAGCGAGCATACGGGTTATGATTGACTTCAGTTCACCATTGTCGTAATTCATATAATTCGTAACGGACTCTAATGCACCAGTAGAAGTCCAATAATCTGAGAATTTCCTCTCTATGATAGCTTCTACCACTGACTTTGGATTATAGATGCTTATCTTTCCGAAATGATATCCGTTATACCATTTTTTCATCATCTGAAAATCAATGTTATGTTTTTGGCAAAGATGATATACTTCCTCTTCCGTAAAGCCGATATAACCAGCAAAGTTTCTCGGATTAAGCATATTGTATTAAGAAAATATATTCAGTGCAGACCCCGTCGTGTATCTTCGGATGGAAAAAATGCCCGTCATGTAGACCAAATCAAAACAAGAAGAAACATCAGAAGCTTTGAATAACGATCTTAAAAACATAATATAGTCGTTGCACAAGTCAGAACTCGGCATTTCACGGAATATGACATCCCATTCATCAATCAAAAAGATGAATCTATCACCTGTTTTCGCACGAATCAGAGAAAAAGCCTCATTCAATTCACAGTCATCGAAATTGATTCCTGGATAAGACTCTCGGAAATCCCGAAGAAGAATATATTTCAGTCTTCTTACAAATTCCGATTTGTCATCCAATGAAGAGAAGATTCCAGCCATATCAAGCCAAAGAACATTGTGATTGTTAAGATGATTTTCAAAGGTAGGGTCTTTACTGATTTTCTTGTCTTTGAAAAGTTTTTTTGAAATCACAGCCCTTGGAATAATAGGCGTTAAGCATAGAAAGTGTCATTGTCTTGCCAAATCGCCTGGGACGTGTCACACACAAAAAGCGATAATCCGTTGGAATCCGTTTATTCAGATCAGAAATGATTTCAGACTTGTCCACATAGATTTCATTTCGAAGATTCCTAGAAAAGGTTTCGTTGTTCTTATTTAAATAAAACGGCATAAATCATCGCTTCCCCTTGATAAAATTATATCAGTAACGGCCCTATATTTCTCTATTGAGAAAACAGATTTCCTCTTTACAGGCAATTCATAGTATAGAGATTATCTGCCATAAGCACCAATAGATGCCATTACATCAAAAACTTTTGAAAAATGCTCAGATTGATCATCTCATTATTCCTACGATACGAGATAGATTCTCTTTTCTGAATATCATCCCTCTTGTATAATGAATCCGATAACAAAGCATGAAAACAAACAAGATATTGATGACAATTCAGACCATCGGTATGTATGCTAGCCAGATTTCGATATTGACTCTTTTTATCGTGATAGACATCAATATCAATACAGAAAGATTCAATGCGATCAAAGAACATCTCGGTGACAGCTATTACATCTGTCTAGCTATCATTCTGCTTGTCAGCCTAGTCAATATTGTCGTTGCCATAGCCTCATTACGGAAACCAGCTATCGATATCAGCAAATACGTTGCAGGAATCAAGACAGCACAGATACCATGGTATGTCATCAACTTCATTCTATCCGCATTGGTCTTTGTAGGATTTCTCAATCCCTTCCTCATCTTTGTCTCACCTATCTATCTTATGCTATCTGTCCTAACGGCCTATATCTTTATGCTTTCAACAAGTCTTCCTCTCTTCCTTTCTAACATCCGGCTCATGAAGATAAACAATTCCGTATCTTCAATACTAAACCTCTTAGCTTCGATCTCCTTATTTTTCTTTGTCTTGGATCTATTTGGTTCCTTATATCTCTACCTCAGCAAGGCTGAGCTAGAGAAGAAGAAAAAGAAGGAAGAAATAAACCAAAACCAAGAAAAATACGAGCAGACAAACTAGAGAAATGCTTAAACGAAACTTAAAACAAAATAATAAACAAAGAGTGAAAATCTAAAATATTTTTTGAACACATACGCCCTAATTTAAGGCATTTTTTCACTTTCTGTGCAAAATCTATAGTCAAAATTGTTGATTATGCAACAAAATAGGTGTATGATTTTGGACGTCTAAGAAAAGGGGTAACTTTTAATGAAAAGAAAATTGTTGTTAAGTTTAGTCGCTCTCTGTGGTGGTCTCACCATCGTTGGCAGTGGTTTTTCTGCCTGGTATTTCAGCGTTGATAAGCTTGAAACTACGAACTCCATCAATCACTATGTCACTGATCTCAACAATGGAATCGGAACACTGACAGACAAAAACAAGGACCAGAGTTTATATCTCATCCTTGATCAGGGCGGCTATCAGTATATGGATGATGCCACACATGGTGTTTCAATCACAAAGGTACCTGGCACTGCAAGTGACAAAAATACCGGTGATTTAGTTTCTCAGATTGGTGTCAACTATGGAATCACTGTAGCCGATGCTACAACTTTAGTTGGTGCTGGAATTAAGACCGGAACTTTAACTGCAACTTTAAAGTTCACTGATGTAGCCCAGAAATATTTGACTTTCAAGAGTTTCGGAACTGCATATGCTGGTGGTGATGCTTTACCGAAAGATGAAGGCAAATATTCCTTAGATGTTGCTGCCACAACAATCACATACAAATATACTGTTGATTTTGAGGCAATTGCTACTGGTACCACTGATTATTCCAAGGACTTCTTGTTTGATTCTTCTACCACTAATGGTGTCAACGCTATGATTCAGTATTTCGATGCTGATTATGAAGCAAGCGGTGCGAAACAGAAGCCTCAGAGCAAAGATGCATATAATGCTATGAAGACCGCTCTTTCTGACGCAACACTTTTAAATATCGCCTATACTTTCGAAGTTACGCTTCCTACAAAATAACCAACTCCATTTTAGAGGCTTAAAATGACTGAATCCAATAAACTGATTGAAATCGTATTTTATGTCTCTTTGTTCGTTATCATTGGTTTAGCTGTTACTTTTACGATTCTTTTTACTCTCTATTCCCTGTACAAGAGAATGAATATAAAGCACGGTCATGAAGACCGTGCTTTACTAGATTCTATCCGAACTAAGTATAAAGAAGAGTTATACTCCATCCTAAATGACAAAGGGCATGACAAAAATGGCATGCCTCTTTCTGAAATCGATGAGAAGATAGCAAAGCTGCCTCCGATCATCGATTTTGAGGATGAGTTGGAGTTTGAAGAGGAACTGGGCATCGATGAGACGGAAAGAAGAAAAACACTGCACCAAATAATAGAAAGAGATGATGTAAAGACCAAAAAGCGTAAGAGATTCACCAGAATCTTTTCGGTTTTTCTTTATGTCATACTTTTTGCGTTTATCGGTGTCATCATCGTCTATAAAGCAAACAATGATGCTTTCTATATCGGAAACACGACCTATCTTGTCATTCAGACTGGCTCCATGGAGACGGTCAACAAGAACAATGATTACATCAAGGAGAACAATCTTACCAATCAGATTGAGCAGTTCAGCATGATTGGAATCGATAAGGTCAAGACAGAAGATGTCCAATTATATGACGTCCTTGCCTTCAAGAATTCGAAGAATGTCACGATTGTTCACCGCGTCATCAAGATCAATGTCAATGACGGAGTCTATAGCTTCACATTCCGCGGTGATGCCAATACCGGCAGTGACACCGATGAAATCGGAGTGACTGCGGATAAGATCATCGGAAAGTACAACGGATTCCAGAATTATGGGTTAGGCGTTGCTACGACCTACTTCAAGAGCAGTGCTGGCATCGTTGCGATTTCAAGCGCTGTTGTCTTTGTCCTTGCTTTCGATATCTCAGAAGATCTCATCGACAAAGAGTACAAGAGACGCTACCGCGTCCTTGCCTTCGATTACGGAAACCACTTAAAGAAATAGATATGAATTTCAGAAAGGTACTATTATTCTCTCTTCCTATCTTTGTTACATTGACTCTGGTGGGAGCCGGTTTTTCCAGTTGGTATTTCAAAAAGGAAGATCTGAAAAAAGAGAATAGCGCCTCTGTCTATGTTGTCAGCGATGTCACGAAGGGGTCGATTGAAATATTGGAGCATCCCGATCTTATCGTCTTTACGGAAGGATTCGGAAGAAAAGAGGATCTTACCGATGGAATCGAATTCTATAAGACAGGAGAAAGCTCATCCTATACGCAGGATGATAAGATTGTCCTGAAATATACGCTTGTCGATGAAAAGGACTCCATTTCCGGTAGTGACTTCCGCCTGTTCATCAATATTGCTGATGACGCTTTTGCTAGCTGTGTCTCTGTCACCAGCGCCTATTATGATGCAAGTGATAGCACGAAGGGATATGATTTCTCCTCTGACTTAAAGACTTATGATAAGACAGATACGGAAAGTGCCTATTATTTATATACGTTACGCCTGAATAAGGCGATTCAGTATACAAGCTCTGACTATAAGCCCTCCACACAGGATAATTACACGAAGCTCTGCACTGCTTTGGCAAATGGCAGCATCACGATCAAATTCCAGGTAAAGTAAGGAGATAACATGGGTAAACTGATAAGAAGAATTCTTGCACTACTCTGTATCGGTGCCATTGGGGCTACCACTTTTGGTCTCTCTTATTTTTACTTTGAGGATAATAAGGAAACTTCCAATACACAGAACAACCTGAAGGTCGATGATATCGAAGAGAATTACCGATTCAATAAGACGACATCTACCGATACGACCTATACGATTTACTTCTTTCCTAGCGCAGCTTATATGTCTTTGTATTACAAGTATCTGAATAATACTACAGAGATTGCTCCTGAGAAACAGTTCGGTTATAAGGAAGTCCAGTATAACGAGAAAGGAAATATCCTACTCGACAATAACGGAAACGCTAGATATAAACTGAGTTCAGAAACCGGCGAATATGCAAACTACACAAGAAGCACCTATACCGTCTCTTATGATGGCGCTTACCGTAAATACATCGGTGATGAATTTCCTTGTGATGACTTTGAGGCCGATGGTGGTACCGCATACGGAAGTGGAACGGCGTATACTTCAACACAGAGCGCAATCTCAGCAGACAGCGACGGAAAGAAGCGTACCTGGGGTGTTCCGAATGAAGGAATGACTTTCAAGGACAATACGGAAGCAAACATTGAGAATTACAATGGACATAACCAGTTCTCCTTAGATCGACTCGGATGCTGGGATGACTGCTACTATTACGGATACACCGTATCCGATAGCGATGGCGATAATGCTCCGACTGGTCTGATTGAAGGAGATTCTCCTAGTCTCAGTACTTTAATGGATGATACCAATACCGGCCGCTATCTTCCAATCAAGATCACTATCACCAACACCATGAGCACCAGTGTCATGGAAAAAGCCGTTCAGGACATCTTCTCCTCCATGGGTAACAGCAATGACCATCACAACTATTCCTTCACGCAGTGGACCTATGTCGATACCTCCACTTCTGCTCCTTCCTATCCGTATGGCGTCGATAGCGATGGCTGTACGACAAACAAAGAAAGAAAAGACCTTAAGGGTGCAGATGACAAGAACTATCCGGTCGGTGATGCCTTCCAGCCGATTCCGACCAACCGTTACTTCGATATGTTCTCTGATCTTTCCAAGTATGCGGATTCCAATGGTGTCATAAGACTCTTCCCTCTCTTCTCCAACGGAAAGAAGACCAATGCGACATCCTATGTCAATGGCGGAGGAGCCGCTCAGAAGCTTCAGATTTCCTATACCACAGATAGTACAACGACTAACGAATACAAGTATCCCTTCTTCAACAGCGATATCTATAATGGTGTCTCCTATGAGGATACGACAAGCACGGATTCCTCTACGGATTCTAGCACCGATACCGATTCTACTGACAGCGATGACACAACGGATTCTACCGATACGACAACGGCAAGCGATTGCTTTACTTATACAGATAGCAGTGAAACAGAGACTACGGTTCCGCTACTTCTAAGCAAGTACATCCGTATGTTCAGCTACTACAATGTGAAGATCAAATCCTCGGACAATGTCAGTTCCCTGAAGTTCACAGCCAATAACATTTGGAATTCCCCTGCTAACTGGCAAAGTGAAGACGGTTCCATTCTCTGGAGAAACCTCTATACATTAGATAGCACATACATCCAGGATCAGCTGATCTCCAAATACGGAGAAGGGCTCTATACCTTCTATGTCTTTGTTGCCAATTACAGCTACGAAAATGGACCAAACAATATGACAAAGAACGAAACGGAGATGAGAAAGACATTCCAGCCCTTCTATGACAACATTGTCTCTCAGGCAATGGAAGGTAAGTTTGCATCAGTCAAAGGAAAGAATCTCGTTCAGGTCACGGCAGTCGATTCTAGTATGGGCAGTTATGAGTGTTCTCCGACGGTTGTCGCCTTTGAAAAGATTGATGAGCCCAAGGTCATCAATGACTTCCCAGTCAGTGAAAGCAGTTATTCTACTGCTACAGTATCCGATGTCAATTCCACCATTGCGGATGACTATGAATATGCACCAGGCTTCTACCGCAATCAGGAACCGCTCTATAAGGGAACAAAATCAGGAAGCGCTTATAGTATCGATGGTGATGACTTAAGCACAACTGAACCTTACACCTATATTGCAAGAAATGTCGACTTCATGAATGATGAATCATTATACTTCCTGATTGCTTTCTCAGAAAGCTATTCTACGACGCATGCTTTCAATGCGAAAGCGGACATGGAATACGAGTATCTGATATCCAATCCTACAAAAAGCAGTGACTCTGACACGTATACGATATCTCCTGAGGATGTATTTACTGAGGCTTACGAATACATCGAAGCAGTCGATGCCACAGGAGATGACGGAAAGACTTATCAGATGCTCAAGTTCAAGAACAATGAATATCTAGGCATCTATGATATCCTCATCAAATACAATAAGAACAAAGGCAAATACGATATCTATATGTTCCGCCACAGCAATCTCTTCTGCTATGTCTTCGATAAGAAATTAACAGATTATTCTACTGGTACATTTGTTGATCATAGTTTCAATAACTCCTATGTCAATGAAGCTGCAAATGCTACGCTTCTATTCGAAAACAGATACTTCATCGGTGAATCCTTAAAGGCAAGTGACAAGTCCACTTCCAATAATTCTGATTCTAACTTGGATGAATGTCTAAGGAACTATATCGGCGGATCAAAGGATTACTCCGGTGAGAAACTATTGAACTATCAATTGATGGACCGTGTTACCGATACTGTCGTTGCCCAGTATAAGCAGAACACGGACGGCACCTATACATTAGAGTGTAACTTACGAATCTATAAGAACTATATTTTCTACATTGCTGACAAGACGGCTTGACGTATTAAAATCTTATGAAATGAGACAGGGTTGGCAATCATTGCCAGCCCTGTCTTCGTCTAACTTTTCTTTTTCTCCTTTATAGAATTCCTCTTTAATGGCTTCATGCCCCGTTTTCCTTTATCATCTTTATAGCTAGATTCAATAATTTCAAAATTCTATCTTACAAATATTCAACACATGTGTTATACTACTTCAACTTAGGGGAGTAGTCAACGCGTTATCGCGTGGCTTTGTCAACAGACTGGTCTAGTAGACCTGGCAAAGCCGGATATGACGAGACTTGGGTGGAACGAGAAACTCGATTCCGGCTTTGTCTCGTTTTTTCTTTTTGCCGGGCATCATGGGAGGTATTCAACAAAATGACATGGTGGCACATTCCGGTATACCTAGTTGACCTAGTGGCGATGGTATACCTATCATTCGTACTAGGGAATCTCGTCGATGCCTTAGATAAGAAGACGAAGATCAGCGGAGCCTTTATCGGCGGTGTCCTTCTCGCTGCTGTCACTTCTCTTCCAGAACTCTTCACGGCTTTATCTAGCATCTTCTTAGTCAATGAACCAGAGTATGTCGTGGGAGACATCTTAGGCTCTATCATCTTCGATTTAGTCCTTCTTGCCGTTGAAACGTTATGCTTCGTCAGAACATTCCGTAACGGCAAGCTGCAGAAGTTCCACCTCATCAATGGCGCAATCTGTCTAGCCATGTATGGTCTTGCTGCTTATGCCTTCTTTGCTCCAACAAAGGCTCAGGTGATGTTAGGAGACATCAACCTGATGTCTGTTCTCATCTTTATCCTCTACGTTGTCTCTCTTTTCATCCAGCCAAAAGAGAAAGAGGATGAGACTGAAGAAGAAAAGGAAGAAGCGGAAAGCAGAGAGAAAAAAGGAATCGATTCCTGGAGCGTAAAGAAGGTATGGGTTGCCTTTGCTATCTGCTCTATTGTCCTTATCGGAACATCGATTGCCTTGACTTATCTTACTAAGTTTTTGCAGCAGGATTATCCCGTCCTCACCGGTTCTGTCGCCGGTGCTTTGCTTTTAGGCATTGGAACTTCCATTCCTGAAATCATCTCTACCTTCCAGCTCTTCAGAAAGAAGAACTTCGATGCTGGATTCGGAAACATGATTGGGTCCTGCACTTTCGACTTCGCTATCTTCTCTCTTGCTGATTTCCTCTCCTGGAGGCAGTGGAACAATGCTACCGATTCTAATGGCAACTACATCATCTCCCAAAGAGGACTCTTCATCGCTTCTAGCGATGCGATTCAGTTCGAGATATTCGGCGCTGTTGTCTGCGCCACTTTCGTCATCTGCTTATTGCTGAAACAGTTCACCAAGATCTTCGAATCCGAAAAGACCAAGTGGCTAGCCTATACTATTACATCCATCTGGGCTATTGCCTGTGTTACAATGTACTTGGTGATATTCATCATCTGATCTAGTAACAACTTACACCATCCACCAAATAACGCCGATAGGATAAAGCAAAGCAGAAACTATCTTATCGTGAACCTATGCCAGCAGATTTCTTTCCTACTGGGTGTTCACGATAAGATTTTTTTGTTCTATGGATATCATAGGATGTAATCCGTATTGCAAGCATCATGGAAATTATGATAAACTGATGAAAATTCATAGGGAAGGAGCATAAAATGAATTCATGTGATGAAGAGATAGAGAGTCTGTTATCTAATCTACCAAAAGATTTCACGGCAGGGGATGTGTATGGACTTAATAAAGGCAAGAGCGTAAATATCTATACCATAGATAACAATAGCGATTGTCTGAATTACGCCTATGAAGGAGTCAGTCAGTTCAGTTATGCACAGAGTAACTGCAGAGTGAAGAAGATTCTCAGCATGAATGATGATAAAGTCCATCTTCTGCTAGATAAAACAGCACTAGAGCTACTGAATGAAGACTTTAGACATTGTGGATGGACATTCCTTCATGACGGAAATCATTTCCGATGTGAGAAAAAGACTCCCTACGGAAAAAGCGTCGTTGTTAAGACAGAGGGAACATACGATGATTTTCTCTATGCTGTCAAAGAAGCCTGGTTTGATTATGATAGCGTTTTAGAAGCCGATCATTCCTCTGATCATCCTGAGGAAGTTTCCATCATCACCGGATTCTATGAGGAGTTGAGCAATATCATCGATTGCTATCTATAAAAATATAGGTAACCAGTTCTAATCAGTTACATACAGAAAGGATAACACTATGGAAAGAGAAGATGTCTTAAAGGGATGCGCATCCATTATAGGAACCCTATCAAATCATTACTTCGATGTCAGCGAATACAAGAAGGAATACTTCGATACATTTCCGAAGATCAATCTGGCCAAGCTTGCGCTTTTAAAGACGATCAAGCAAAGAGTAGAGGAAAAGAAGGTGATTTCCACTTATAACGAGCTTGTCAATTCCATCATCGAAGAGCGTGACCCTGATCCGATCAAGGCAAGTGCGTTTTTCGACTACGAAGATGTAAAAGAGGCTGGTGAAAAATATATCGGCATCGTCAATTTGAAGCATACGCTTCTGAAGCACTGGATGGCATCCCTCGTCAAACTGAATCAGGACTCCATCTCCATCATCGCAAAAGAGGTTTATACTACCCTCAAATACAACGCCAATCTGTCACCGGATGATTTAGATAGAGCATGGGACTATCTGACAAAGATTCCTACAGATTACCCCGAAATGTGGGAAATCGTAGGATTTATCCAAAATACGCTTCATATTTCCCTCGACACAAAAGAACTTCGGTTTAGACTTGGCAGTTTGCTTATTCCTTATCAGTTAAAAAAACAAATCGATAAGATCACCGAATATGGGGACAGTCTTGGATACTACGACGATTTTGAAAACGAAGATTATGTGAAATTCATCGATGAACGTCTACTTCCTGAGGCAAATAAGGTTATAAGGAATAAGATTCTATCCGTCCTGAACGCGAAAGGCTATGCTTTCACGCCAAAGGAAAAAGTGGCTATCCTTTCCAAAACATGTACCGATGAGCTTAGTTATCCTTATTCCATCGGTGAGTTCTTGGATAAATTTGAACTCTCTTATCTTTTAAACGATCTGCTTTCGGCAATTATGGCAGATGGGGACTAGATCATCACTCATATCCGTGATGTTCCTGTAATGGAGTTTTCCTTCCCCACTTCGATTCATAAGAGGAGATGTGTTCTCCTCTTTTTTCACTTGGTACTGATAGATGGATGTATAGTAGAAATCCTTATCACATCTATCGCAGTGCATTAATGCGATCACCTGTCTACAGGTATGGCAGTGATAACTGTCTTTCTCTTTGATGAGTTCTCCTCCGCAGAAAGGACAGGTTTTAAAGTTCTTCGTGGAATAGATCATGCCTTTTAGCAAGAGCTGCTGGATTCTTCTGAAAGAGTCGATGTTATTGATGGAGACAAAAGTATCCCTCGTATCATAGTCATCGCTGAGGATATGCGTCTCTATCGTATCCTCTTCCTGTTTCACTTCACTTAGTGACGGTATTAGATTCATCGAATACTCTTTGTCGTTTCGGAAAGTGAGCTGGATTGCTTTTCTTCCCTTCACTTCGATATCCTTGACAAAGAGATGAAACTCTTTGAATTCGAAATGCAGATTCAGTGCACGGAAATCAATCTTCGTCTCTTTGTCCATGGTGAAATTGAAATGGCCCACCGCAAAAAGGAGAAGATATTTGCAAAAGTAAAGATAGGCTTCCTCCTCAGAGGAATCCATATCATCGATTTCCTCTTTGTAGATTCCCTTCATGAATCGATAGATGTTTCGGTATTCCTTCTGCATGGATAGGATATTGGTCTTTCTGAGTTTGATCTTTCCTTTGACCTTGTGGCAGGCGACATAAATCGGTCTTCGCACTCTGGCGGAGAGGACCTTATAGATGAAGTCCATTCGATCGATCAGATTCAACGCCATATCGATGTAGGTGGAGAAGGAGCGGATATGTCCTGTCTCCAATTTGCCTAATGCCAAATAGTAGGAGAAATGATTCTCTCTTTCCAGAAGGTCAATCTCCAGCTTCTTGTTCGTATAGATCATGTTCTTCAGGATTCTCGAGTAATGCTTCGTGAAGCTTAAAGCATAGTCTACCGCTCTGACGAAGACGATGTTCTCATAGATAGCGTAATTATCCTTATAGCTATTGGTAAGCAGCTTCAAAGGCTTGATCCCATCCTCTGTGATGTCATCCCAAAGTTCGGAATGTGAGGAGGCATAACTAATTGTCCTATTGTTGATATATCGCACCGCCTCCACATTCACAATCTCATCCTCATCGATAAGATGGATGATTGGCTTTGCGAAGATTCTCTTCATGGAAGGAAGGACCTTCTCTATCTGTTCCACCTCTTTGTCGATTTCATAGAGATCGATGTCCTCAAAAGAGGAAAAGAGATTCAGAGAGTGAACAGAATCATAATCAAATTCAGGATAGGTGATTCCATTATGCTCAGAGAGGAAGCGAAGGGAATCCTGATATCCAACCGGCTTGATCATCTTAGATGTCCTCGTTCAAAGAGCGGATGAAGTTAGAACAGCGATAGAGTCCAAGCCCTTCAAAGGCGTGGACGAGTTCCTCTTTGTTTTCGACACTCTTGAATTCCAGTTTCTGTACGACCTTGGTCAGCAAAATCTTCTCCAAAGCTTCTTTTTCTCTTTCATGGGGATCTAAGAAGCAGGAGCAATAGATGGAGACAAAGGATTCCATCTGATTCATAATACGGTTACCGAAGGAGATATTGAACGGAGCGACAATCTTTTCGACCTCTTTGACTAAATCAGAAGACTCACAGTCAAAGTGATAGCTGCTTTTTGCCTGATTCATCAGTCTTAAAAACACAGGATAGGTCAGATATCTCTGCTCTAAAGGCTGTTCAAAGGATCTCACCTTGCTGGCGCGCTTGGTAAAGTTCATCGTCATCGCTCTATCATAGACCTTATCGGAGATTTCAAAGGTGGATTCATCTCTGTTGGCAGTTCCGATGAACCAGACATTGGAGGGAATCTTCAGGATATGCCCATCCAACAACTGCTTGAAATCCTTCTCTTCTCCGTCGATGACTTCCTCCAATTGGACATTGAGAAGGTTGATCTCTCTTTTATCTTCTTCGTTTTCCATCAAGGAGAGGAAATCGGAGAAATAGTATTCGATTCTGGAGAGGTTCATCTCATCGAGAACGATGAAATGAATCGTGTCCGGCATGAACTTGGCTCTGTAAAGGGACTGCGTGAACTTCTTCGGCGTGAACTTACAAGAGAATTCATTGTAATATCCGATCAGTTCATTCTTATCCTTCCAGGAGGATTCCACTTCGATGATGTCGCAGTCTCCGAAGATAGCTTCGGAGAAGATCTTCGGCAACGACGTCTTTCCAGTGCCGGACATACCCTGAAGGATAGAGAGTTTAGAGGAACCAAGGCCTGCGACAAACTGTGCGATATCCTCCTCCTTATAGGAGAGGTGAAGACGAGAGTCTCTTGCATATTCGACGATGAAGTGAACGATATTAGGAAGAGAAGGATTCTCAAAGGGGAACTTCTCCCTTCTCTTGATTTCACTGAGATACATCTCTTCCTTCGCATCGATCTCATGGAAAGCAGGGCAGGGATTGAAGTCTTTCTTCTTGACTATGACAGGTTCCTCCTTCTTTTCCGAATCCTCATTAGAAGAAGGAAGAACAGGAGAGTTTTCCTCTTGTTTGACATTGACATCGATTGCTTCTTCCTTGAGTTTGTTGCTGAAGGGTTTAAAGCAGATCATGACGACCATCAATGCTAAAGCAGCGATAGCGAAATAGAGAGTCTGACTTGTGACTTTGCAGGTATAGTCTACGCTGAGTGAGATTCCTTTCTCTTCCAATATCTTCTCAATGGTCTCAATCTGGATATTGGCATCGATTTCATAATGTTTGCCGAAGAAAGCAAGGACAAAAAGAAGAAGGAAGGAGAAGAAGACAGCGAAGAAAGAGAGCTTATAGAAGAACTTACTCTTTCTAAAATATAAAGATACCGTCAAGACACAGGCACAGATAGCATAGGCGATGATAAGATAGATAAAGAAGGCAAGCGTCTTATATTCACTGTCCATGTTCTTGAAGTTTTTCAGAACATCAAATCCATTGACCGTGACAATAGAGTTAGTCACAGAGGAAGAGGAGGAATAGGAGATGACTAGGATATTGGAGAATAAAGCGCCGACCAATAATCCGATAAAGAGAAGAGTGAAGATCAAAGTGATAAGGGAATTATGAGACTTCTTTTCTTTTTCCTCTTTCTCTTCGATAGCCTTTTCCTTGCTGAAGCGAGGAGAAAGGACAGAATTGACAATCGCAATCACCGCCATCAAGAGCAATGGGATATAAGCGATGACTGTCGTCTTTGTCACAGTCGTTGTCTGACTCGACTTATCGATGAAGCTGACGATGATGGAGAAGAGATAGAAACAGATAGAGAGGACAAATCCAGAATAGACGAGTCCTCTTGTCTTTGCCAAAAACTTATTGATATCCTTCATGTCGACTAAGATCTGAGTGAAGTAAAGAAGAAGCCCAATGAATAAAACAAAGAAGGAGACAAAGGAGACTAAGCATTCTACCGTTGCCTTTTCGCTTAAGGCATCAACCAACCGAAAATGAGAGACACCGTCATAGAAGCAGACCGGGATGAAGAAAAGAGAGAATAAAGCTCCTAAAGTCAATAGAGAGATGACAATGCTATAGATAGCACCGTCCGGAGAAGAGAATTTTTCTTCCTTGTTCCGTATCTCATAGATTGTGGCATAGATGGCAAGGATCAGGTTCAGGCCGAATAAGATAGAAGGATAGACGTTATTGATATCGGCTAAAACGATGGATAAAACCATTGCAACCAAGGAGAAGCAGGCATTGACCACTAGAGATACTTTCATCTTTTTCTTCAATAGCTGCATGATTAGAGCGACAAAGGAAAAGATTGCAGTCAATGCGACAAACCCTAAGACAAACCAGCTGATGATTCCGACCGCATTGGGGGTATAGGCGTAAGCGTACTTGTAGATGGGACCGGATGTCGATCCTAAGAAGAGATGAAGCAGGGCTAAGATAAGAGAGAAGACAGACCCGACAGAGATGATCAGCTTCTTTGCAACTGAGTTTGAAAATATCATATTGAGTTCTCCAGATTCACAATAACAATTATACCGCCCGAAGTCATTTAATGAAATTAAATGAGATTAAAAGTTTTCAGCAGAAATATGGTGAACAAAGTGTAATATAAATATCGTTAAAAAAGCAACGAATACAGATATTTTATCATTCATCTATCCGTTTGTTATTATGATATGCATGGTCATATAAATACTATAACGTATTAGCATTCTTATGCATTCATTGTAGATTTTTATCTCATTGTGCTTCAGCAGGAAAATAAAGAGCGTCTTTTGTATGAAATCCCTATCAATATCATAGGATGATTTCTAAGAGAACAACGCGCACCTTTGCTTCAATAATTCTATGAACTTCTCCTGTAGCTCTTTTTTTAGAACAGAGTCTTTTATTATCTGAACAAATTCATTCTCATAAGAGACCATTCTCTTCATCATTTTCTCACAGGCAATCTTGCTCAGTCCACAATGCTCACCAAAGGTGTAAAAGTCTTTTTTTCTTACATTTCTCTTTTTTTCGTTCAATGTCAGTGCAAATTCCTCTTCATCTTCCGGAAGGACAATCTTTACAGCCAATAAATCATAGGCAGGAGAGAGAACATAAACACTGCTTGCATATGCTGTTTCCATCAAGGACAGATTCTTTAGATGCATGTCCGAATTTCCAATAAGATAGGAAAACAGAACTCTCATATACAGTTCGCTGATATCTAAACCGGAGCGGGAGGAATAATCTTGAATGATCTTTGCACATCTCTCATAGGACCCACGATATTTATCCGCTGTCGTTCTAAAGTCCAATTGACAGAAGTCTTCCATGGCAAGTTTCTTCACTCCAGATGAATCAAAGATGCGGTCGATTCGTTTGCAGATATAGGCATATCCATCTCCGACCTTCACAAGAGCATTCGGAACTGTTGCAATCCCTATCCTACTAGCCATCCTCATGCTGACCCATTCCAATTCCGGAAGGGAGTCATACTCTTCTACCTGTGGCTTTAAGATATATCCGGTCGGATAATCCACAAGAGTCAGTCTCTTATCCCTACCTTCGATGCTGAGATGAAGGGATAATTTCTTCTGTACTCCTGGAACTGTAAAGCCTTGACGGACATTCTTTTCAGCAATCGATTCCAAGACATTCTTATCGAAATTGATCACTGGCATCGTTTTCACGCCGAAGAATCTTTTTATGCAGGATTCATGCCATCCATTCTCGCTATTCTTCAACGGCTTTCCACAGCATAAGCAAGTGCTCATATTTTTGCCTCCAAGACCGTTACATTGCCTATGCTGTCCTTACAGGCAACCAGCAGAATTCCAAAGCGGTCTCTTATATCCAGTTTCCAATTTCTTTTCACTACATTCAAAAGCCAACCTTCTGGAATAAGGCCGTCAAAAAATGAGAACAAAGTCTTAGAATGATACTCGTCTTTCGATAATGGCAATGTCAAAGAGACAGAACTTGCATCCATGCGCTTAAGATACTCTTCATCATAAGCGAAAGAATAGCCATCATCCGTTTCCCTCAGAATGCCAGCATAAATGTCTCTTACATAAATATATGCAGTTCGATAAGAGTTCATTTTTCATTCCCCTTTCTGATTGGACCTGCTTCCATTCCAAACATATTCAAGGCAACATTCACCTTATCCATTCGAACGGTTGCTTTTCCCTGTTCAAGATCACGGACAAAACGAAGTCCAAGACCAGAACGGATTGCAAATTCCTCTTGAGTAAGTCCAGCTTCTTTTCGACTTTTTTTGATAAATTCCGCTATTGGATTCATATTCTATCCATCCTGTATATTGATAATATACCCTTTAAGGTATAAAGTCAACTTGTTATGCAACTAATATACCTTATAGGGTATATTATCTAGAAATTTAGCAAGATTATACCCGAGAAGGTATATTATTTTGAATATTATTTTCACTGAATTGATGATTCTTTCTATCCGTCTGGTATCATGAGGAATATTGTCTATCTATATTCTTGTACTGACATTAGTACAATCTTCACTTGTTTCAACTATAATATCCTTATCGGTTTATTCTATTGCCGTGGAGGAAAGAAAGATGAAAAGAACAGACGCACAGATTCATCAGAGGGAGATGTTACTGACTTTGGATTATCTACTGAATCATACCGATAAGGATCATCCTGCTACTCAGCAGGATATCTGCAGGCATGCTAAGGATTTCGGATTGAACTATAATCCGAAATCCACCAAAGGAAACGATATCCGAAGACAGAGAGTCGCGGAATGCTTGCAGTATCTTTTATATCTCTGTACTCGATATAAGGATTCTGATCAGATTCCTTTTGTCGTCAACACTACGGATAACGGAAAATTCTATATGGAAGAGAAGAACCATCTCAACGATGAGCAGATCATCAAGATCTTATCTGCCATCAAGAATGATAAATACACAGAAGATGAGGATACACAGTTCCTTACAGAAAGAATATTGGATGCCTTCTCTAACTGCTATAACAGAGAAAACATAAAGGAAGAAGCGGAAAAGGCAACGAAGGTAAACAAGAGGAATAACGCATCCTTCAACAGAAAGATGAAGGCAGTTACAGAAGCCTATAACGAAGGGAAATGTGTAAAGATCCGTTTCAAATCACTCGATAAAGAGGCGAGCGATAAAATCAGAAGGAATGTCTATATCGATGTAGAGTACGCTTACCGAGTTTATAAAATTCAGGAATACAATAATAAGCCCTATGCCCTCCTTTTACGCATCCAGCCTAAGACTGCCTTTGACGTAAACCATCCGATCATCTTCGATGCTGTTGAGAATCTCAATATTCCTGTCAAAAAGCCTTTAGAAGAGGATATGGATACAAACAGAGATTTGGATAAGCTCTACAAACAGAACGCGATAGGCTCTTCCCATTACTACGGAAATCTGGAAAACATGATGAAGGCAAACATCAGGCCAGAAGGTGGATATGCTTTTATTGTTTCCTTCTATTTCCATCTGAACTCCTTTGGAGACAGCAACGATGAGGAATTGATTGCTCAATCCTTCCAGGAATTCTTCTCCAAGCCTTTGGAATATACAAGATGCGCTCACTTCAAGACACTGAAAGAGAGGAATTATGGAAGATGCATCCCTCTTCCAAAGAAGACGGACAAAGGAATCCTTGTTCCCGAAAAGCTGAAGAAAGGAGAGACTCTTAAATACGGTGTCTGTAATATCTCTGTCAATAAAGTTGCATTCCTGTCTTGGGTATTCAGTGGCAACTATAGAAACAGCATCCTGCATAAGATCCATATTGCTGGTCCTGCCTTCATCAAAGAGGATATTGCAAGTTACTATTATGGAGGCATGCATTGTTATGCTCAGTACTTATCCGACGATAACAAGGAGGAACTTATCCATACGCTTCAGCGGGAATTAGAAAAGTCGAGAAAGGCAAAAGCAAAAGAGGCAAAAAGAAGGGAAGAGGAAGAAACAGGTCAATCGAATTCAAACTAAGAATCTCCTTTTACCCCACAATATTACACTAGCACGAGTTATGCATTTAATTTGAGGAAACTCATTACAATATCTATGATGTGTAACATCAATTCACGGAAAGGTGTATTTTTCAGCATCTGAAATCATAGGAAAAGTGTATTTTTCTATTGATGATTTCATAGGAAAAGTGTAACATAAGAGCAAACGAGGGATAAATCCATGTTAAGAAGAAAGATTGAAAGTACGATTATCAGCTATCTTAAAAGTGATTCCAATAAGATTATGATCATCGATGGTGCCAGACAGATTGGAAAATCCTATATCATCCGATATATCGGAACCGAGGTTCTGAAAGATAGATTCCCGAACTATATCGAGGTCAACTTTGTCGAAGACTTCATCGGTAAAAAACTCTTTGCAAATGTCAGAAGTGTAGATGACTTCTATTTTCAGCTGAGCACGATTGCTGGAGACAAGATGAAGAAAAAAGAGAACACCTTGGTATTCCTTGATGAAATACAGCAATATCCTCAGTTACTTACAATGCTAAAGTTTCTGAAGCAGGATGATCGTTTCACCTATATCTGCAGTGGCTCTCTTCTTGGTGTGACTTTGGCCAAGACAACATCGATACCAATCGGAAGCATCGATGTTGTCCATATGTATCCGCTTGATTTCGAAGAGTTTCTCTTAGCGAATGGATTCAACTCTTTTGCCATTGAGGCACTTCGCTCAAAATTCAGAAAAAGAGAGAGTTTGGATGAATCCACCCATAACCGCATTCTGGATATGTTCAAGAAGTATCTCCTTATTGGAGGATTGCCAGATGCCATCAATTCCTATCTCAACGAGAAAAATATTGTTTCTGTCAGAAAGATTCAGGATGATGTCCATGAATATTATGGGGATGATGCGAGCAAATATGACAAAGACCATAAACTGAAGATAAAGCGTATCTATGACCTGATTCCCTCTTATCTGGAAAACAAAAAGAAGAGGGTTGTCATTCGGGACATCGAGAATGTAAAGGGAAAGAGATTCACGGATTACGAGGATGAATTCGATTATCTGATCCATGCTGGCATTGCATTGGAAGTCAAAGCGATATCCAATCCGATTTTTCCTCTCATTCAATCTTCTGGAAAGAATCTTTTGAAGCTATATCTTAACGATGTCGGAATCCTGACAGACATCCTATATAAAAACAATATCAACACTGTTCTATCCGACGAGAACTGCATCAATTTAGGTACCGTATATGAATCGGTCGTAGCCAGTGAACTGAAAGCGCATGGACACAGTCTTTACTACTACGACAATAAGACCAACGGTGAGGTTGATTTCCTCATCGATGACTATGATACACTCTCTGTCCTTCCTCTAGAGATCAAATCCGGAAAAGACTACACCGTACATAGCGCAATCGACCGATTCCTGAAGAATCCAGACTATCACGTCAAAAAAGGATATGTATTATCCAATAATAGGACTATATACGAAAAGGATAATATCGTGTATATGCCGATATACATGGTGATGTTCTTCTAAAAGAACGCATTATCTTATTGAGGTTAGTGCTAGCAGAGAGTCAATGCCAACAACGGTTTCTCAAGGGAGCAAGTTCAGGGATTACTCGATTTGTTCTGCTTCTACTGAAACACCTGAAGAAACACGTTTGATAGTACTGCTATTTCTGATTCTTCTCTTACCTCATCTGGGTGACGAACAACACAATCCTCAACTTTACGGAATTCCTTATCCACTTGAAAGATAGTGCAGATATAAAAATAAAAAGGTCCTGGATTGCACAGGTGACCTGCCGACCCTCTCTCATGTGATATAATTT
>CAVJZP010000016.1:0-36615 GCA_963654365.1 Oscillospiraceae bacterium | reverse complement strand
GTATGGAGCAAAGCTATTCTATCGTATCTGTGCTGTTAAGCCGTATAAGGACTATAACGATGAGATTGCTTTCATCGCCTTATACCTCTATCTCTACAAGAACGAGCTCTTCAAAAAGGATTATGAGGATATCTATCATGCCATCGATTTCATGAATCTGCTGAAAACAGTGAAAGACAGTCAGGGAAAGAGCGAAGAGGAGATAGTAGAAAGTCTTATTCCGATCTTATCTGTTTCGGAAGTCAGAGAGCATAAGAAGTCGGATGAGGATTTAGCCGCTTACAGAAAAAATCCCACCGAGGAGAATAGGATCCGTTTTATCATCTCACGTATAGAAGAGAATGACTACTATCAGGGATACTATGAGTACTTCTCTAGCAAAGACGGAAACGCTCTGAAACTGAGATACCGCGGGTATCACTATAACCTGAGACTGAATTATACAAAGAGCCATGAAAGAAATGCGCTTGTCTTTGATGCGGATAGTTTTGCCGATATCGAAGCGCCGACACTCTTAAAAAACAGAAACGGGTTTGTCTCGGCTTGCTTTGAAGAGATCAAGGAAAGAAACAGAGAAGACATCATAACAAATATCTATGACGACTTAAGAAGCAAGTTAGGAAAAGATGCTGACTTGAAGTCCGTTCCGATTGAACTTGACTGTACTTGGCATGTTAAATCCGAACTCGATTACGACTTCTAGATGTCCTGATATCAGACCATGATTTTTCTCGCTATGTACCACTATCGGTACATAAATTAAGTTTTTGTTTTCTCATTGTTTTGCCTTTTTATAATGGAATCAGTGAGGTAAACACATATGAACTATTTCGATGATGAAGAAGGTGAAATGACGACATTGGATGCGGTGATTTCCGATTTAAAGAGTGCTGATACGGAAATCGACGAGGAAGAGGAGGAAGACGATGATGACATTCCTTTCCGCAGGGGAAGATATTCTGAGAAGATCCTAGACACAACAGATAAGAATGAATCCTATCATCTCTTTATGCCGACTGCCTTAGAAGAAGGAGAAGATCCTTTTTCTGAAGTCATCGGACATGAGAATGAGAAAGCAGAACTCCTTCGCGTGATCCACTGGTTCAATCACTCCAAAGAGCTGATGGAAAAAGGAATCAGCATCCCAAGAGGAGTCCTACTGCATGGAAGACCGGGAACAGGAAAGACTATGATGATGAGAGCGCTGATCAAACTTTGCCAGTGTCCGGTTCTTGTCTATCAAGGACAGTCTTCCAATCCTTCCAAAGCCTTGATGGAGACATTCATGAAAGCAAAAGAACTCTCTCATGCTGTCATCCTGATCGATGAACTCGATTTAGTGGTCTATCGTAGACAGGAGGTGCAAAGAGTCCTTCAAGAGAACATGGATGGAATCGAAGACAAAGGAGACATCCTGATCATCGCAGCCTGCAATGATCTTACTATGGTTCCGGATGCCTTATTGAGATCAGGAAGAATTGATCGGGAAATGTCTATCGGAAGACCAAACCTAGAAGAGAGAATTCAGCTTTTCCAGCACTTCTGTGATGAGTTTCATCTTACCCTTCCTGCAGATCTGGATTTGAAAGGAATCAGTTACTCTTTGGCCTGTAAAACCGGAGCCTGCATCAAAGCAGTTGTCAACGATATCGTGTTAAGAAACGGATTTGAGAACATCACGAGGGAAAAGGTTGAGACTTCCATCGAATGCATAGACGGCTATTATGGACCAATCGATACAGAGAAGAGAAAGAATATCGCCATCCATGAAGCCGCACACTGCATCATGGCGATGAAGTATCCGCAGTATTTCATCATCGACCGACTGAACATTGATTCCGAAGGCGGAAAATTCATGGGGCCGGTCGTAGATGAAGATAACTACGATTACAATATCCTTTTAGCCAATATCGAGACATCGATGGCTGGTAATCTTGCCGAGAAGATGTTCTTCTCCACAGGATCTGTTGGCTGTATCGATGACTTAGAGAAAGCACGCCTTGACGCCTATGAATTAGTCAATCGTGTCGGATATAAATCCTGTTGGAGGACCTTGCCTATTCATGGTGAAACACGAAGACAGGCATCTCAAAGGAAAACAAGAAAGAATGAAAGGCAGATTGAATCTATCCTTAGAAAATGCGAACGAAGAGCAAAATGGTATCTCAGAAGACATAAGAAAGAGATAGATGCACTTGGAAATCTTCTCTATGAGAAATCCCATCTCAACCAGAGGCAGATCATGGAATGCGTGAAGGGAGTGAGGAAGTAACCTCTTCTGCATCCCTCTGGCATAACAGAAAAAGTCGGACCTCAGATGAGATCCGACTTTTTGAATGCGAATAAGATTTAGAACTTCGAATTAGGCGTTGGGAAGACCTAAATCAATGACAGAGCCATCGAGAGTGAAGGTGATGTTAGAAGCATTGACGGTATTAGCCTGGCCATCAATGTTATAGTTCTTGGCACCAATCCATTTCTGGTATAAGCCGGTTGCATAATTTCCACTGACAGAAGAGTCCTTGACAACAACATTGTAGTGGACCTTGTCACCAGCATAATTGCATGCGACCTGGATAGCAGACTTATAGTTTTTATCAGCACCATAAGTGGTTGCATGATTATTTGTGAAAGTGCAGCCTTCGACTGTGACATCAATGTTTGTCTCAGTTGCGCAATTTTCGCGGTACATTTTGAGTGCAGTTTCATCACTTGTGAACTTGCAGCCTTTGTAGGTGAAGCTCTTGCCACCATAGACGAACATGTTGGATTCCTTAGCACCAGTAGAATCGAACTCACAGTTGGTGAAGACGACATCTCCATCGCCCCAATAGCCCATAGCGCCATTTTCATGGTCGACTAAGACTCTGACATCTTCAAATGTAGAAGATGTAGTGTGCGGGAAACCGTTGTAGTAACCGCTTGTCTGCTGTGTGACAGTAAGGTTTTTCATAGTGAGCTTAGAACCGCTGAAGCAGAATCCAGAACCATCAATTCCATCACCATTGCTTGTAGCTTGGATCCACTTGATGTTGTTCTTGTTGCCTCTTCCGACAATTTCAACACCTGCTGTGATTCCCTGAGTGGCAGTTAAGGTAGCACCAATGTAGGTTCCTTCACCAACTTCGATGACAGAAGCCTTATCGTTGGATAACTGGGCTAATGCATGAAGCTCAGCATCGGTATTTGCAGTGTAATAGTGCTTCCCGTTAATGGTGGTCTTAGTGCCAGTAAGTCCGACAACAGAACCTTTATTTGCAATGGCTTCATCCGAGATAGAGGAAGTGTACTTGGTTTCATCATAGGTGATATCAAGGGAGGAACCAGAGACAGCACCGACAATACCGCCTTCTCTCTTGTATCCATCGACCGTGACATCTTTTCCGACAACACCGTTGATGGTAGCAGCACCGCCACCGACCTGAGCAATGACACCACCAGCTGTATAGCCAGCGAGTGCAACGTTCTCAATGTCGACATTGGTGATCTTGACATCCGATGAAGAAGTGAATCCGACAATGGCAGAAGCAAATTTGACCTTGGAGACAGAAGAATTCTTGACAGTGATATCGCTGACAGTTAGGCTTCCGTCAGCATGGTTTTCATAGTATCCGACAACAAGACCACCATCGATTTCAGGAGTCTCAACAACTGTCGTTCCTTCTACCTTTGCAGCTTCAAAGCAAATATTATGAATATTTGTTTTACTGGCAGCGTTACCGATAAGGCCCATGAAGATGTTTCCATCGCTGAGGGTTGCGCCATCACTGTTGATGGAAGGAGTGAAGTTCTTGATGGTATGATTGTTTCCGTCGAACTCCAAGGAAGCATACTTGGCGAAGTTCGGAGAAGCATATTCGACACCAGCCATATCGATATCGTTCATCAAGACAGCCTTCTGATAAGTGAAGGTATTGGCATTGGCTTTCTTTGCAAAGGCAGCAAGGTCAGTAGAGGTGTAGATGGCATAGGTGGTGTCATCGATATCTTCAATCTTAGCATTGCCCTGAACTGCTTCAAGATTGAAGGAAATGGAGCAGGATTTTCCCTGATAGGCGTTTCCTTTTTCAGCAGGAAGCTCGATAGAGAACTTGTACTCGGCTGTAGGGAGAGCGGCGTCCTTGGCGACATCGACATAATCGGACATCGTGGTGCTTCCGTCATAGGTTTCACCATTGACCTTGACAACCAATCCATTGAAGAGTCCGTTGTCGGATAAGGTCTTCAAGACAGTGCGGACCTTGATGTTGACGTTGGATTCATTCTCGGCCTTGACGGTGAATTCGGCTTTGTCGCCAGGAGTGAGTCTGTCTAAGGTGATCGCTCCCGTTGTGGCATTATAGCTGAATGTACCGGTATTGGTGAAAGTGGTTGTGCTATTGATCAATTCACTTTCTCCGGAAGCAGAATTCAAGGAATAAAGCTTGATATCGGAAACTTCAGTCTTAACGGAAACCTTACCGGCAGTGACAGTGACATCCGTCTTCGCATTGCTGGTGAAGAGGGCGTATGTCGTAGAAACGGCAACTCCACCGAATGCGATAGCGGCAAGGGTGGATAACAGAACGGACTTACCTAATTTTGTCATCTTTTTCATAACAATATATATCTCCTTTTTATGAAAAACTGTTTTGGTTTTGGGCTAGTTGCCCTTACTGACTCCGGAGAGCCTGAAGACAAGATCGATGTCGATCGACTCAGACATCACTTCGTTATTGTCTTCTTTGTCGAGGAAGACATAGCTTAGAGTGATCTCCTGGCTCTCTCCCTTTTTCAGCGTTGTCGTTTCAGGAAGTGTGCTTTTGAATACGACCTGATCGACAATCTTTGCAGTGGCATCTTCACTGCCATCTGCCTTGTAGGCTTTTCTTATGTCTTCGATAACATAATCGAAGGCTAAGTCGCCTGTGTTGACTAGAACAAATGTGGCTTTTCCCGTCATAGTCGGAACAAGCTTCACAGAAGAGAAGATGAATCCTGTATAACCGGCTAAGTCAACATATCCTCTTTCATCCGGAGCAATCGTCTGACCAGAGGAATCCGTAATCGTGGATAACATATCCTGGTCAGCAAGGATGGTTCCGTCATCGGCTAGGACATCCTGTTTGAGCTCCTTGAGGTAAAGGGATGCCTTCAAGGAATCCTTTCCTCCGATCTCGATGTGTGTGTTCACCTTTTTTGAAGAGGTGAAGACGGAATAGGTCGTTCCGACTGCGATTCCGCCGAAGAGCGCCGCAGCACATAGAGATGCGACGAACTTTTTTGCTGTGCCTTTCTTTTCTGACATATTTCTCCTTTCTATAGTCCTGAATTCGCGTCGAATGTGACAGTGAAATTCAGACTCTTTCCAATGATACTTTCCGGGATATCATCCGCAAGCTTGTAGATGATTCCGATCTCCTTTGTCTCTTTCTTGGAAAGATGGAAGTGAAGGTCCTTCTTTCCAGATGTGAATTCACTCAGTGTTCCTTCCTTGCTTTCGTCATCGGATTGAACAGATACGCCGACATACTCATACGCATTGTTTTTCTCCTTTGTCGTAAAGCCGAGGAATACAGTGACCTTCATATCGATAAGGGAAGTGACGGAGAAGGTCTGTGTCTTGCTCTCTCCTGGCTGCAACTTGCCTAAATCGGAATCGGAAGATACCGCTGAGCCAATAACAGAAAGCTGGATAGCTTCCTTTTCTCCCTCCACATTCTTCTTTTCCTTTACAGCAAGTGTTATTCCGCTAGCGATAGTTCCACAGAGAAATATGGCTCCGATGGCAGTCAATGTCTTAAGTGCCTTAGTCATTCCTTTTCCTCCGTTTTCATCCCTTCTTCCTTCTGAGACTTTTTAGCCTTTCTTTTCTCACAGACAAAGGAGACAAAGAAAGCAAGTGATGTCAGAACAAGTCCGACAAGACAGACAATGAAAATGATGTAGATAGTTGCTAAGCTCATTTTTACCTCCTATACAATGAGATAGATGTACATAAGAAAGGGAAGGAACTGTCTAGAAGCACGAGGCGATTCCTTCGTGCGCAAAATTATACACATCAATGATTAAAGGAAAAAACTATTTTTTTCAGGAAAAGCAAAAAGAATTATGTTTTAACCCTATTTTTTTTTTTTTTTTACAAAAAATACCCATATTTTATAAAGTTTTTGCTCGTTTTTTTGTTTAAATGGTCTTAAAAAGAATGTTTTTCGGATATTTAGCGCTTCAATAAAATAATTTGACAAAATCGGCTTTTTGTCAAATTCTAATTTCGTTGACAAATCAAGAAAAGATTCTGACAATCTCATGAAATGTCGACAAGTATCGATGTTTTGTGGGAAATTTGCCTATCCGGATTTGCTAGGCGAGTCCTCGCACTTTTTTGGCATATGTTGAAAAAAGCCTTAGGCAAATGCCTAAGGCTGATTCTCATTTTCCGTTTTCGACTTATTGGCTTCCATCAATTGACGCTTCAGCTCTTCAATCTCTTTGTCCTTGGCAGACTTTTCAGCATTGATCTCTTCTTCTTTCTTTCTGCTTCTGTTTTCGCTGATCAGATAGATGATCTTACAGACTTCAATGATAGCGACAAGACTGCAAGGGAGAACGACGAGTATCAATGTGCCAGGCTTAGAACTGATGAAGTAATATATCTGTCCTAAGGGGAGTGAGACAAAACTGACTTTACCTAATATCTCACCAGTTCTTCCATCGCTATAAAGTGTCTGTATTTCACTTTCCTCTACGGCATCACCACGGGCAACAATCTGATAGACACCAGATTCATCCTTGACAGGATCAGAGACGATACGATGTGTGATAGTCGCGTTATTGAGCGGTAGATAATTGAAGGTGATGACATCTCCTTTTTTCAGTCCGGAATAGAACTCATCCTCTTTTCCGTCTTTGATCAGGTCTACTGCAATCAGTGATTTGACTGGTATTGTCTTAATATCGTAGTCTTCTTGCTTGTCACCATCCATAGAGGAGGAAACGACTACAAGCAACTGACTGTTTCCTATCTTTCCCTTTGTGATACGGGTACTAACAGAAAAAACTGCAAGAACAAGAAAAAAACCTAAGAAGACGAAATAGATGATGTTTAATATTGTTTTCCAAATGGGTTTCTTATTCTCTGTATCCATAGCAAAATCCTTAACCTTATGACTGATTAGAATTGTAGCATTTTCACAAAGCAAGTCAATGATTTTCGGCTAATGTATGAAATCTATTGGAATATAAAATCCGTAACTTCGATAGATATAGCAATAGAAATATGAGAGTTTCTATTTTATTCTGCTTTAAGCATCTCTTTGACATGATTCGCTAATGCTTTATCCTCACAATAGATGAAACATCCCTTCTGGCCACGAGTCATCAATACTTTATAGGTATCCTTGATGATTCGTTCGGCTACATGGCTTCTTTTGAAATCCTTTTTCAGTCCCTTGATGGACTGATCGTTATTGGAACGCTTCGTGACATCGGTGATGACTTTGCCATCTTCGTATCGTAAGTCTTTGCCGATGATGACACCGATATAGTCAAACTCTAGACCCTGACAGGTATGGATGCATCCTATCTGGTCAAAGGAGTCTTTATCGATGGCCCAGGTATCCGTGGAATGGAAGTTCCACTGCGCCTTGAATCCATTCGGAAGAAGAATATCCATTTGTGTGGGATCTATCTTGGATTTCCAGTCATAGGTATAACCTGCTACCATTCTCGCTTTGTTGTTGATCTCGTTGAGTTTCCTTAAATCCTCTCTCATAAGGCAAGGGTCATCATAGACACGAAAATCGAATTCCAATTCCTTATCTAAGGAGGTGTTTGATGTCTCTCTGATCTGAAGCAGATTATCCAGGAATGCAATGTAACTATCCGAACCATTGCAGCGGAACTGTGAAGTGAGTTTTAAGTTCTCATTGCATTTGAATTCGCTGTGGCAGTATTCTGCCCATCTTCTGATCTCTTCTACCGATCCGATATCATTGACATGGACTATCTGTTCCTCATCGAGGAAGAAGACAGAAACCTTGGATGCCATTATGATCTCTTTGATCTGATTCTCACCAAGATTTCTGTACAAACCGGATCTGTCATTCAGTCGGTGTGCTTCATCGACAAGAAGACAGTCATATCGATTTTCCTTTTCATTCACGAAGGAACCGGAACCTTTGAATAACTCTTTGATATAGGATTTGCTCGTGTGCCCTTCTGTCATGAGCTTTGAGTAGACATTTCTAGGCGCTGAATTCTTAGAGACATAGGAAGTGCTGTATCCCTCATGGAGCAGTTCTGCCAATAAGGATACGGCTATCACACTCTTTCCCGTGCCAGGGCCTCCCTGAACGACAATCGTATATTTCTTTCCTGTTTTCAATGCCTGCTTTACTGTTTCTAAGATATAGGAATAGGCGACCTGCTGTTCATCGATCATATAGAATTCTTTTTTTCCCTGTAACATAGGAAGAACAGCATCCTGCAAAGCTTTGGAAGGTTTCAGCTTTCCATGCTCAATCATCTCAAACAATCTTGAATCTGGTTTCTTCTTGATGTGTTCCTTGAGATAGGCAGCAAACTTTTCTGCATCGTGAAGGAAAAACATCGGAACCTGTTTGATGTAGAAATCGTATCTCTTGTCTTTCAGTTCACCGACATAGTCATCTTTAAAGTTATGAAGATAGCAGGCTGGCAAAAGAGAAATATTGTTGCTCCTTACACATTCGTTGATGTTCTCTAGTAATTTCGTATAGTTATATATTTGAGTACATGGATGCTGAACCACTCTGTTCGCTCCACCAGTATAGGTCTCGACACAGTTATCCAGTGAAGTCTTCTTTGCTTCTTCCCACTGCTTCAATTCAATGACATAGATATAGTTGTCATTCTTATCATCTTTTCCTGCAATCATGAAATCGATTCTTTTCGAAGTGGTCGGTATCTGATACTCAAGAGCTACCTCACTGTCATCGGGAAGGTTTGCGTACTTTAAGACGGAATCGATTTTTGGAAGTGAGTTGATCCAGGAGGTTTCCTCCGCACGAGACCCACCAGCGATATGACGCTTTCTGAATGTTTCCTCTAATTTCTCCGCAATGAGTCCATGGAAGACATCTTCGGAAAACTGCTTCTTTGTTCCTTGGTATATGATCATTCTTTTTCTTTCCTTTGACTCAAATATATAACACAAATATAACATTATGTAAACATAGCAGATTGTGATGTTAAGCTTCTTCTGCCTTGATTTTCAATCGCAGTAAGCGTATCCATCCGACAATTGAAAAAATCATATTGAACAGAAAAAAGAAATTTGATACAATTCTTTCCGCTTTGAAAAAAGCAAGACAGTTCGACGTTACCATCCTGTCTATAAACAAAACCAGGAACAAAGATTACATGTTTGGTGCACTCTTTTGTCTCTGGAAGGAGTGCACTTTTTCATTCCTTCTTGGTAGAAACGGAGAAAAACTATGGAAGAGAAGACAGTTCAGGAAGAGACGATTCAGGAAGAGACGAAATCCGGTCTGAAAGAATTCTTTCACAATTACTTCAGCTGCTTTAAATTAGATACGAGAAGCATTGCCGCTAACGCCATCATCGCAGCAATGTATACGGCTTTGACTTATGCGTTCTTCTTCTGCTCGTATGGCCAAGTTCAGGTTAGAATATCGGAGTTTATGGTTCTATTAGTATTCTTCAATCCGAACTATATCTATGGACTTACAATCGGATGCATCTTAGCCAATATTTATTCGCCTGCCATGTCCAGTTTCTGTACTCCTCTTGATATTGTAATCGGTACAGCAGCAACCATTGTCGCCTTGATCTTTATCTCCTTATCGAGACATATGCTTCTTGCTACCTTATTCCCTGCATTGACCAATGGTTTCCTGCTTGCCTGGGAATTTACATTCTTAGCCAATACCGATGGAACCGGAAATGCGGTTCTATACTGGACAAACTTCGGCTGGGTTGCCTTAGGTGAAGTCATCGCAGTCACTGTGTTAGGCTATATCATATTCCGTATCTTGTCGAAGAATCAGAACTTCATGCGCGTTATCAACGCTAAGCAGAATCTGAACTATAAGTGGTAACGCATCCATAAAAAGAGAATATAGGCATAGGAGGCGACTTCTCTGCCTTTTTCTTTGCAATTCATGGAATAAATCATATCTAACAATTTATGAATACAATATTAAGTGGAGGAACATTTGTCCTCCCGTGCAGTGATTATTGTCTCATCGCCTCTTCTTTTCTGGCATGAATGAGAAGAGAGAGAATGCCTCTATTCATCATTTGTCTTGTGATTAGAGACGGAAATGTTTAAAATAATTTGTCTTTTGACATAAATAATCAGTGAGGACAGATATGAAAGATTACGTTGCACAAAGAAGCAGACAGGCCGTCAGCAAAACCGATATCCTTGCCATCAACAATGAGGCAAATGCCGATAGAGCAAAGGGCAACAAAGTTATCAATGCATCGACGGGTGTCTTCTTGGACGAGGACAGAAAACTCGGCCATGTCGCATTGATTTCCGATTCCTTATCGAATCATATCAATGATAAATTATCCTATTCCGGTGTCGTTGGTGATTTAGGTTATCTGGATTCTGTGATGCACTTTATCTTCAAAGAGAAGGAAAAGGATATTGAGAAATATTATCATCCTTTCATCGGTGCTACCTTAGGCGGAACCGGAGCCATCTCTATCGCTTTTAACCTTTTCCAGGATGAAGGAGGCAGTGTCCTTCTTCCGGATATCATGTGGACAAACTATATGCTCATCGCAAGGAAAGCAAAACTCAGTGTCACAAAATATCCGATGTTCACTCTGGATGGTGGCTTTGATTTAGAAGGTCTGAGAAATACGATTGAAGAGGAAAAGAAGACCCAGGATAGAATCCTTCTAGTCATCAATGACCCCTGTCATAATCCGACTGGATATTGCTTAAGCGAAGAAGAATACAAAAGACTCTTTGAAATCTTGGATGAAGAAGGAAAAGACTGTGAACTGACCGTTCTATTCGATATCGCCTATTCCTCCTTCTACTATATCCCAGGAACGAAATGGATCCTCTTAGATAAGTTACTAGAAAAGAAACATGACTTTCTTCCTCTTATCGCCTTCTCCTGCTCGAAAGTCTTTGGACTGTACGGGCTCCGTGTCGGTGCATTGATTGCATTAGCACCGGAAGAGAGCCAGAAGGAAGAAATCCAGAGAGCTTTCGGCGCACAGGCAAGAGGCACCTATTCCGTCCCAAACAGTGCGGCACAGTACTGTGTCAGCCAAGTCTTATCCGACGAGAAGAAAGTCAAAGAACTCGAAAGCCAGATCTTTGTGAATACTCTTGAACTCTCCAGAAGAAGCAATGTTCTTCTAGAAAGCCTGAAGAAAAACCAAATTGAACACTATCCTTACCGCTGTGGCTTCTTTGTCACCTTGAAGATCGAAGAGGCAGAAAGAGTCGCATCCGAGATGAAGAAAAAACATATGTATGTCGTTCCTATCACCGAGCATAGCATCCGACTTGCCATCTCTGGAATGACAGAGTGTGAGATTGTCGAACTTGTCGACGAATTGAAGAAACATCTATAAGACGCGACAGAAATGATTCCTACGGCAATCATTTCTGCCCTTTTTCTTTTTTAAGAATGGAAAAAGAACTATACTATTACTCAGTCAAGAAAGAAACGGAGGCAATTATGAAAAAAGTAAGTATCGTCATCCCCTGTTATAACGAAGAAGAAGCACTTCCTCTTTATTTCAAAGCCGTCGATCCTGTCATCAGCAAGATTGAAGATTACATCTTTGACTTTGTCTTGGTCAACGATGGAAGCAAAGATAAGACATTGGAAGTCATGAATCAGCTCTATTTTGAAAGAGAAGATATCACCATCGTCAACGAGACAAGAAACTACGGACAGAACGCTGCACTTACGGCAGGCCTTCTCTCCGCTACAGGCGACTATGTCATCATGATGGATGTCGACCTTCAGGATCCAGTGGAACTGATTGCGGATATCTGTAAGAAATTCACAGAAGGCTATGAAGTCGTCAATCCTCACCGTTCCAACCGCAAGGAGGATTCCTGGTTCAAGCGTACGACCGCTGGCATGTTCTATAAATTCATCAACATGCTGGAAGGGAAGACCGTCATCCCGGAAAACGTCAACTGCTTCCGCGGACTTTCCCGCAGGGCAGTCGATGCTATCAATGCACTCGAGGAGAAAGACCGCTATTATGTCGCTTTGGTCCCGCTGGTCGGATTCAAGACCGTCAGCATCGACTTCACTAGGCAGACAAGAACTGCTGGCAAATCAAAGTACGGAAACTTAGGAAAACTCTTTGATTATGCCTTCAATTTGATCTCTACGACAACGGCAAAGCCTTTGTACTTTCCCATTAAATTCGGTGCAATCTCGGCCTGTTTTTCCTTTGTGGTGTTTTTAGTCTTCTTCATCCTCTTTTTCTGCCTAAGACAGTATAGTTCTTACTTCCTTCTTGTCTTCTCCATCTTCCTTCTTGCTTTCTTTACCTCTGTCATTATCTTCTTCCTCGGCATCAACTCTCTCTACCTCCACAATATCCTCATCAATACTAGAAATAGACCGACTACCAATATTGAAACAATCGTAAGACCAGAAGATAAGAAAAACAACTCAGACACAACAGGAGAAAATGAATAATGAATATTTGGCACGACATCAATCCCGAAAAAGTGAAGGAGAATGACTTTACCTCCGTTATCGAAATCTCAAAAGGAAGCAAATGTAAATACGAACTCGATAAAGAGACGGGCATGCTTCGCCTTGACCGACTTCTTTTCACGGCTACGGTCTACCCGGCAAACTATGGCTTCATCCCTTTGACCTTCGCACAGGACAATGACCCGCTCGATGTTCTTGTCCTTTCGGAAGAACCTATTGTTCCTTTGACTCTTGTCCAGAGCAAACCGATCGGCATGATAAGAATGGTAGACCAGGGATATATTGATGAGAAGATCATTGCCGTCTGCGAAGGTGATCCTTTCTACAGTCATTTTGATGATTTAAGTGAACTTCCTAGCTTTGTCGGAAATGAAATCCGTCACTTCTTCAAAGTCTATAAGACCTTAGAAGGAAAGACAACCAATGTCACTGCCATCAAAGGCCATGAGGATGCCATCAAAGTCATTCATAATTCCCTTCATGCCTATCAGGAATACAGAAGAGGAGAATTCAAAGCCTATGGTCCTGCCTTTCAAGAAGGTGAGCCGATCACGGAGAAGAGAGCTCCGAAGATCTACTGATCATGGTGAAGTTTCTTTATGTCCGGCACGGACATACTCGCTATAACGAGTTTCATCTTCTCCAGGGAAGACAGGATATTCCTCTTTCTTGTCAGGGAAAAGAAGACGCAAAGCTTACCAAAGACTCTTTGAAAGACTATGATATCGATGAAATCTATACTTCTCCTCTGAAAAGAGCTTATGAGACAGCAGAAATCATCAACGAGGATCGACATCTTCCCCTTATTGTCGCCGATGAACTTATCGAGATGAATTACGGGGATTTGGAAGGAACCACCCTTCTCAATCCCGAGCTTCCGAAGATAAGAGAACGCTTTTTCACCCGTTTCCCGAACGGAGAAAACTATTTCGAAGTCGTGCTACGCATCTATCCCTTCCTGAAAAGCATTGAAGAAAAGTATAAGGATTCGAACAAGACCGTGTTATTAGTATCTCATATGGGCGTATACCGCGTCATCAAGAGTTACTTCATGGATATGACGAATGAAGAATTCGGAGACTGCTTTGTCAAAAACGGTGCTGTCATCGAATTCCCGATAAGAGGAGAAAAGAAATGAAATACACATATACTGCTGTACTCTATAGAAAAGAGGATGAGACGCTTTTCTCCTTCACCTCTCTTCCCTCTGGAATCCTCTGCATGGAAAAAGGAGAAGACGAAAAGGAAAGTGTGGAAGAGATCCTGATGGAGCTTCTCTCGGAAGAGGATTTCCTTCCTCTTGATAGCTTGCCCCCTGACAAAGTACTCACCGAAAGTGAACTGAAACAGTTTGTATCCGATATTTTCTCTCTTCCCTATGAGGAAACGAAGGTAAGCCAGATCACTGTCACTGTCGATGATGAAGAGGATTGATGTATGAAGACTCAAAGATACACTAGAGGTGTCAAAAAGGGTGACCTCTTCTATCATGACTTTCTTACAATAGACTGTGAGAAGAAGACAGTTCTGTATGTGAAAGAAAAGGATACCGGAGATGAGAAAACAGTCGGTTTCAGACCTGTTTCATCTACTTGTTTTCTTAAGACTCTCAAGAAATATCAGGATAACGGCTATTCGGTAACTGAAAAAGATGGTGCGGAAGACCGATGCAGAAAAGAAGAGATTGTCTCTGCTCTTGATCTTCATACGGTTGTCTCCGCCTATGCTGACTTATGTAAGTTACGCCCTGAGCCTTACTCTTATTTTTCTCTTTCCAGAATCGAAAACGCCATCGATATGTATCTCGATGAGGGAATGTCTTTTTTCGACCTTCGCTTCTGGTGTCAGCTGTTCACTCTTTCTGTAGAAGAGTCCTTTTCTTATCCGCTCACTTTTCAGAACGCATTTCAATTGGCGGTCTTAAAGAAACTCAACGAATACATGATGGATGGAAGGCATCTCGCGGATGAGAGCGTTGTCAAAGAACATATGAGAAATGCGATGCCGGAGATCTATTCCCTCCGCGAAAAATACTATAAGATGCTTGGACTGAAAACGAAAATAGGTAATTGACATGTTAAAAGCGATATTCTTTGATCTGGATGGAACCCTGTTACGGATTGATGAGACAAAGTTTGCCTCTCTTTATTTTGACTTGATGGGAAAGAAGATGGAGAAATACGGATACGATCCTCTTGTCCTACAGAAAGCCATTTATCAGGGGACCTATCTGATGATGAAAAACGATGGGACAAGGACTAATGAAGAGGTCTTCTGGGATTACTTCAGAACTGTATATCCGGATTCTGAAAAGGATTATGATGCCTTTGAATCCTTTTACAGCGATGAATTCCGATCGTTAGAGAACATCATTGAAAAAGAATCCCTTTCCAAAGAGATCGTCCTCTACACGAAGAAGAAAGGACTTCTTCCTGTTTTATCCACAAACCCAATCTTCCCGATGGAAGGGCAGAAGACAAGGATCTCGATGTTAGGTCTTTCCTCTTCTGATTTTGAATATGTGACAAGCTATGAGAATTCCTCCTTCTGCAAGCCAAATCCGATGTACTTCCAGTCTTTGCTCAAACGCTTTTCTTTGAAAAGCGATGAAGTGATCGTCATTGGAAACAATGACTTTGAGGATGGAGACTGCGCTAGCGCCTGTGGAATCAAAGTGTATCTTGTCGACGGTTACCTCATTCATTCCTCTCATGCAAAAGGAAAGTATGAGACAATCGTTTTGTCGAATGTTTTCTCTGTCATAGACAGAGAGATCGAGTCGAGAAAGAAAAACGATTGACTTTTTCTTTCCGTGTGCTAAGATTTAAACGTAGACAGCGGGACTGTATAAACAGTTGAGAGGGTTAACACCCGACGCTTCGAACCTGTTGGTCAAGACCAGTGTAGGGAGTCTCTTCATCCTTTCTTGAAGACCTTATTTGCCTTGACTGTCAGTCAAGGCATTTTCTATTCTGCTGTCGGAAAGGATTCGTATGACCGAGACATCTTCCACAAATTCGAGCCGTTCTTTTAGTAAGAAAAGCCTTGCAGACATCGTTATATCTGCAATGATGCTTGCTCTGGCTTTAGCCATCAAAGGCGTGAGTCAGCTCATTCCGTTCTCCAATCTTCCCTACGGGGGAAGCATCACCATCATCTTAGTTCCTCTTTGCTTGGTCGGTCTTCTCTGCGGACCGGTTTGGGGAATTGTGGTTCCCGTTCTTTTCTCTGTCTTCAACTTTCTCTGGGATGGAGTCTCTTCCTGGACTGCCAATACCAATGCGGTCATCCTCACACTCTTTTTAGATTACATCGTCGCCTTTGGACTGTGCGGTGTATCTTCCCTGTTCCGCAAACCCTTCTTCGAAAAGAAGGCCTATGCTCCTCTTCTTGCTGTCCTATTGGCTGGAATCCTCCGTCTTGTCTCTCACTTCTTCTCCGGCGTCATCGTCTGGAACAATATCTGGGATTACGAAGGACCCATCGTCATGGACTGGTCCAAAGGAGGAATTACCTACTCCCTTGTCTATAACACTTCCTATATGATTCCGACAATCATCCTCTCCCTTCTTGTCATGGCCTATCTTCTCAAGCCGATGTATACCCTCTTCTCCATGCCTCTGATGCAGTCTCTGAAACCAAAATCAGTCAAGGAAGATAATGAAAAGACGGATTCGCTTCCTTCCTACCGTATCCTCTCCTATGTTTTTGCGGGATTATTCTTAGTCGGCGATATCCTCTCTTTGATTCCTCACCTGAAGATGAATTATCTTGGCTACTTTGTTGCTCCTCTTAGTTTAGCATCTATCGTTTATGAAATCGTCCGCTTTGTCAAGAAGGATAAAGAGGAACGCTCGATCTCTGATATTCTGATGATTGTCTCTTTTGCTCTTCTCCTCGCTTTGGCAATTTTAGGAATCCTCTCTCGCTATACCTATGGCGCATCTTTCTATATCAGTGATTGAATTGTGCTGAAAATCATCGATATTTGCCTTACTTTACTAGAAAAGAGAAAATGAAAGCGTTATAATACAAAATCATAATCTGAGTCTAGGAGGCGAACATGTTCAACATTGACGAAGCAATTATTTCTATGGTATCCAAATGGAACGGATGGGGGCTTGCCCTCTTTACGGTCATAACATGTCTCATCTCCGGTATCTGCTCCTTCCTTATCGGCATTGAAAGAGAGATGAAAGGACAGGCTGCGGGTCTTAGAACCCATGTCATCGTCTCTGTCACCTGTTCGATGCTGATGGTTGTCTCTGTCTTTGGTATTCAGTTAGCGGTTACAGCTTCTGGATCAAAATCCGACAACTTCAATCTGAACCTCGATGTCAGCCGTGTCGCCTCTAGCATTGTCTCCGGCATGGGTTTTATGGGTGCTGGCGCTATTGTCAAGAACGGACTTTCCATCCGCGGACTTACCACGGCCGCTACTTTGTGGCTTGTCGCTGCTATCGGCATGGCATGTGGCTGCGGATTCATCGTAGAAGCAATCTTAGTCACACTGATTGCCATGGCTTTCCTTTTAGGCCTTACCAAAGTCGAAAAACTCTTGGACAAGAGTTCCCCTCAGGTTCATCTTGTTGTCGCTCCGAACATTCCGATTCTTCATGAAATCCGTTCCCAGGCTGAGAAATACCGCCTGATCATCAAGAACATCGTCACCGAAAACGGAAAGGGCAGCGATGGAAAAGAGCAGGTCGAGGTTACGATCTTCTTCGCTTTCCACAGCGATGAATCCGCTATCTCCGACTACCTGGAATCCTTTGCCTCGTATCCTTATGTCTATAAGGCGGTGAACAACTCCGAAAGAAAGAGAAAGAAAGCTCAGAATGAGTGATATCCCTTTGTTCCTATCCACTTCCGAGAACTGCTCTAACATTCTACCTATCGAATTCAGGCTGATGAACGGATACGTTCATCGGCTTTTTCTTTCTAGAAAAGAAGAGGATATCTCCGTTTCTTTTCCCACAGACATTCCTTATTCCTACAAGGAGGGTGTAATCACCATCGATCTTTCTGAAAAGGATGGAAACTATTCCTTTTCATTTACGATAATATCATCTTCCTTAGACTATCATCAAACTTATCACGTCGTGACAGAAGAGAAGATAACACTAGAATCTCTCTGCGGGAAATACCGCTCTTTGAAGAATATCCTTTCCTTTACGGAAAATCAAAAAGGGTCATTTTTCTTCCAGCGTTGGCTAGTCAAGAAGACCCTATATTTTGATATTCTCTCTTTTGATCCCTTGCTTCACGAAATCAAAGTGAAGGTAAGAAATGAAAGTTTAGAAAAGCAGTATTTTCTTTCCTTGAAATATGATGCCATTCAGGATGAGATCGAGCTATCTCTCTATTCAGAGGAGTATTCTCTTGATGACTCTCTAAGTCGGGAAATCATCAAAAGAGCCATGTTTTCGAGAATCAAAGAGCAAGAATGACAGGCTCAACTGTTGTAAGTGCGCCGCCTTTGACTTCGACTTTGCCTCCTAAAAGGTTGTCATAAATGCCATCCTGGATCTCGACATGGAAGCTGACTGGCTTATTATCGAGTGGGAATAGACCAAGTTCATCCTTCTCATCTTTGTATACATTCCTGATAAGAAGTCCTTTCTCTTTGTTCTGATAGCAAAGAGAGAGGATGAGGCTCTGATTCTTTTCTCTCTTCTTCAAAGCGACATTCTTTTTGTAGAAGGCATAATAGTCTTCATCGAAGGAAGAGAAATCCACTGTATCCTTATCGAATAGAGAGGGTGTCTTTTTTACTTTGCTCTCCTCACCGGAATAGACAAAGGCCGGACCCCTTGTAAAGAAGGAATAAGCAAGAAGACTTCTCGTAAAGGAATCGTTTCCTTTGTAGGAAGCAATTCTTGGCCTATCGTGATTCTCGATGGCGCGGACAATCAGTCCATCCTCATCGATGCTAGCCTGCTCTGCCTCTAAGCTTGCCTTATAGCAGGAAAGAGAAAGGTCACTTCTGTCCTCAAGGAATTCGGAAAGGAAATGCCAGTTGAAATAGTGATAGGCCAAATCGAATCCCGAACTGAAAAGTTCCTCGTTGGAGATAGCCATGATTCCCTTTTCTCTTGCGTAGAGAAGGAATGGGCCGTCGACGGCTTCCGCTAAGAAGATCATATCCTCTCCGAGTGCTTTTCTTGCCTTTTTATAAAAGGAGACAGGAAGGAAAGAGGCGACATCGAAACGGAATCCGTCGACTCCATAGCTTTTGTACTTCATAAGGACAGAGACAAGATAGTCCTGTACATCCTCTCTGGAAGTCTCTAAGTCATAGACATCGCTCCACTCCCCAATCTTGTTTCCCATTCTTCCTTCTTTGTCGTGGTGATAGTATTCGTTATGCTCTTTGATAAGGCGTGCGTCACGGCTGGTGTGATTATAGACAATGTCCATCATCACTTTCATATTCAATAGATGAGCCTCTTTTACAAGAGTTTTGAAATCCTCTTCGCTTCCGTATTCTGGATTGAATTTCTCATAGTCTTCAATCGCATAAGGAGAGCCAAGCGATCCTTTTCTTCCTGCTTTTCCAATCGGAGAGATCGGCATAAGATAGAGGATATCCGCCCCCTTCTCTTTGATGTCTTTCAGCTTAGAAGTCAATGCCGAAAACGTACCTTCTTCCGTCTCATTTCGGACAAATACCTGATAGATCACAGAATTCAGCAGATCTTTTTTCATATTTCGTTTATCCTCCCGCATTATTTGATGATTTCAATTGAAAACACAATGCGAATCGCTAAAATAATAAAGGTATATAAACTGAAGGTCAACTAAAATGAAATTTACTGAAAGAACTTCCGGTGTTTTGCTTCCTGTGTCCTCCTTGCCCTCTCCCTATGGAATCGGCACTTTAGGAAAAGAAGCATATCAGTTTGTCGATTTCCTCAAGGATAGCGGTGCCAAAATCTGGCAGATGCTTCCCTTGAATGTCACATCCTATGGAGATAGCCCCTATCAGTCTCCGTCCTCCAATGGTCTGAACTATTACTTCATCGATCTCAGAGTCTTGATCGAACAGGGGCTTTTGACTTTGAATGAAGCAAGAAACGCAGATCTTTTCACCTATGAGAACAAGGTCGATTACGGAAAGCAGTTTAACAACCGCATTCCGCTTCTGAAGTTAGCGTTCTCCCGTTTCGATAAGACGAATCCCGACTTCGTCTCCTTTGTCAAAGAGGGAAAGTACAATGATTTCTCTTTCTTTATGACGATGAAGTCCATCCACGATTTCAAGGCGTGGTACGATTGGAGCGAAGAGGATAAAAACTATACGGAAGCCTTGGAAGAGAAGGTGAAGAAAGACCATTCTGATCTTTATCTCTTCTATCAGTGGACACAGTTTGAATTTCTCAGAGAATACAAGGCATTGAAGAAATACGCCAATGAGAAGGGAATCTCCCTTTTAGGCGACATGCCTTTATATTTAGCCTATGACTCTGTGGAAGCCTATAAGCATTCTGATCTCTTCCTTTTGGATGAGAAGCATAACCCCACACTCGTCGCTGGTGTCCCACCGGATTATTTCTCAGCTGACGGTCAGCTCTGGGGCAATCCAATCTATGACTGGGAGAAGATGAAGAAGGACAACTATTCCTGGTTCACAAAGAGAATCATGAACAACCTTGAACTCTTCGATATCCTTCGTATCGATCATTTCCGCGGCTTTGCCGATTACTACGTTATCCCCTATGGCATGACTAATGCCAGAGTCGGAAAATGGGTCATCGGTCCTGGAATGGATTTCTTTAAGGATAAGACCAATCTTCCTATCGTTGCCGAAGACCTCGGCACCTTGGATGAATACGTCTATCAGCTTCTGAAAGATTCCACCTATCCGGGTATGAAAGTCCTTGAATTTGCCTTCGACGGAAGCTCTGACAATCCCCATAAGCCGTCTAACTCCACCGAAAACTTCTTCTGCTATACGGGAACACATGACAACATGCCGCTTCGCGGTTACCTTGAAGACCTCTCCGAACAGGAACTGAACACCTTCAAGGGCGATGTTTATCATCAGTGTGAACTCTATCACGTCGACTTCCGTGCCGATACCCTTCGCGATCTTGTTCTTACTGTCGATGCCCTTTGCTATGCCTCTCCTTGCATTGCAGCCATCCTTCCTCTTCAGGACCTTCTCGCCACGGGCAAGGACACAAGACTCAATATGCCATCCTCCTTATCCGACAAAAACTGGACCTATCGTTGCTCTGCAACTGACTTCAATGAATCTTTAAGAGTCCTTATCCATCGCAACGTTGTCCGCTACAATCGCTGAAAGCAGAATGAAAACATCTGAAAAGTGGCTTAGAATGCCACTTTTCTTTTTATTTTGCACAGTGAGAGTTAATTTTGGTAAGCGCTTTAATAAATAGAATTATTGAAAAGTTCTATTATTTTTCAATAATTAATTCTATAATGATTTAAAATAATTTTAAGGATGGTGCGATATGAAAACATTATTGATTGAAGACAAAGTACAATTAGCAAATGCAATCAGAGAATATCTGAGAATGCATAAGATCGATGCCGTAGACAAAAACGATGGCGAAGAAGGCTATCAGGAAGCGCTGACTGGCATGTATGATGTCATCATCCTTGATCTGATGCTCCCTTCTAAGGATGGTCTATCCATCATCAAGGATCTCAGAATCAACAAGATCGATACTCCGATTCTTGTTCTGACTGCCAATGTCTCTACCGATGAGAAGGTACAGTGTCTGATGGCCGGTGCTGACGACTACGTCACAAAGCCCTTCGTCTTAGAGGAACTTCTTGTCCGTCTTTTCGTATTGACAAGAAGAAAATCCAAATACTGCCCGGATGAGATTCATGTCGGTGACCTCAAGCTCGACAAGCTCAATCACAAACTCTTCAAGGATGATGCTTCCGTCACCCTCTCTTTGAAAGAGTATCAGATTATGGAATTGCTTATGGACAATTCCGATAAGATCATGGAAAAGGGAATGATCCTCCAGAGAGTATGGGGAAAGGATTCCGATACCTATTACAATTCGGCGGAAGTCTATATCTCCTTCTTAAGAAGAAAACTGAAAGCGTTACGCTCCAAATGCCGTATCAAATCGATCCGCAATGTCGGTTACAAGCTCGTTGAGGACCAAGACAACCTAGACGATGACGGCGAATAAGAAGAAGCTGGCCAAAAGAGAAAGATTTGGTATCACGGGATTCGTCCTCGTACTGATCCTTCTTCTTTTTGGTGTTGTCATTTTCACAGTCTACCTCATCCAGATGAACAATGTCGAAACCGACTCTTTGCGTTCCCTTCGTTCGGCGGTCAGCGAGACAGTGAAGCCAAAGATTGTATCGTTGGAACATTCGAATGACGTCAAGATGATCTATCATCCGGATTCCGATAGCGACGGAACGTTTCAAAGCAAAGGCGAAATCAACGGAATCATCGTCTATCGCACCACTGATAACCGTGCCATCTGGCTCAAAGGAGAAAGCGAAGAGTACAATAGTGTCTACGATACCATCTCTGAGACAACTGTAGAAGAGGGTAGCTATACGGAATATAGGAAAGGCGACTATTTTGTCGGTGTCTATTCCGCCACCTATTTCAATGAGAAGATGAAACTTGCTCCCAGTGAAGGAGAAACAGACTACACATTGAATGAAGGTACCTCCATCTATGCGGCCATCGATGTCAGCAGCAAGATTCAGATTACCAATCAGACTATCATCACGCTCGCTATGGTTTTATTGGCCGTGGATGTTGTCTTAGTCATTCCTATCTATATTATCTCCGGCCTTTTGATGAAACCGACTTTGGAAGCGATGGAAAAAGAGAAAGTTTTTGTCGCCAATGCCTCACATGAACTCAAGACACCACTTGCTATCATCTCCGCCAATGCCTCCCTTTTAGGAGAAAAGCATCCGGATGATGTCTCGTATGTCGAGACCATCAACCAGCAGTGTCGGAATATGAATGAGACGATCATCGATATGATCGACTTAAGCAAACTGGAGACTAAAGAGCCTCAGTATGAGAAAGTCGACCTTTCCGAACTGCTTCTCGATCTCTCCGTGTCCTTTGATGCTGTTGCCTTTGAGAATGATATCGATTACAGCTATGATATCGATGAGGAACTTATCCTAGAGAAAGCGGATAAGAAGAACATCATCCGCATGTTCAACCTTCTCATCGACAATGCGATGAAGTATGTTGACGGAGACAAGAAAAAGATCGATATCTCTCTGAAGAAAGAGGGGAAGAAAATCCATTTCCGAATCTATAACACGGGCTGTGAAGTCCACGATGAGGATAGGGAGAAGGTGTTCGACCGATTCTACCAAGGTAAAAGCGGCAGCGACAAAGAGAGAAAAGGCTCTGGCCTTGGTCTTGCCATCGTCCATCAGATCTGCGACAGCAACGGATATGAAATTTCCATCTCTTCTGGCTACAAGGATTACATGCAATTTGATATAATCTTCAGATAATGACAAAACTGAAATTTGAGAAGAATGTCAAAGACATTCAGTCCATCCTTGTCCTTTCGGATCAATGCCTTGTCAAAAAGGCGGATTCCCTTCTTCTTTTTGACTCGGAAGGAAAACTTCAGCGCTCCGTTTCAGATTCGACCTATACTACGAAGATTTTAGTCGACAGGGATAGACGATATGTCTATCTTGTGTCCTCCCTTTTTCAGAAGGAACTGAATCTCTATTCCTTCTCTGATTTTTCTCTTGCCTTTTCTTTGAAGGAATACAAAGGAAAAACCTATTTCTTTAAGGATGCCGTCTATACTCCAGACGGAAAATATCTTTATGTCTTAGCAGATGATGAAAACTATGATGCTTATTCGGAGTCGGTATTGTTTAAGCTCGAACTTAGCACCTTATCTTATTCTGTCTTCTTCTTAGGAGAAGGGAAACATTTTGATTCCCTCTGCTTTTTCAATACAAGACTGGTTCTTACTCTTCTAGACAAGAGGGGAAAAATCTATTTCTTCAGTCAGGATAAGATCATACGGAAGATCAAAGTTCCTTTCTTCGACCGCCTCTTCTTCATCGACTTCGGACAGGTGATGATACTATCCTCCTTGGCTGGCTTCAATCTCTGCTCCGCTAACGGAAAAGTGATACGGAAATGCGATTTTCTCCTTCCAAAGCCCTTGAAAGAGGAACAGAGAGTGAAGAAGGAATTCGATACCGAGAATGAGATCCTCTCCTTGAAAGGACTGCCGAAGATATCCATGAGTGACAATCTCAGCGAGTGCTATAAGGACATGATATTCTCTACGGAAGCCGGTGCATTGTTTTATTTAAGCTACCATATCAACGAAAAGAGTTATACTCTATATCATTATTCCATTCGATCTTTTACTTTGAAGCATGTTTACCGCATCAAATCGGAGGTGTATGGAATGGTGCTCGATTATCCCTACCTCTATGTAAGGACGAAAGACGGCGTGATGGTCTATCACATTCTGCAAGATTGATGAAAGGAGCTGAAAAATGCCTAAGAATAAAAACTTTGAGAAGATTGTCTCTGACGGGATTACATTCGATGACGTTCTTTTGTTGCCTCGCTACAGTGAAATCACACCTGACATGGTCACATTGAAGGCAAAACTCACCAAGCACATCTATTTGAATGTGCCGCTCATTTCCGCTGCCATGGATACTGTCACAGAATCCGAAATGGCCATTGCCTTAGCAAGAGAGGGCGGAATCGGCATCATTCATAAGAACATGACGATTGAAAATCAGGCACGGGAAGTCGATAAAGTCAAACGTTCGGAAAACGGTGTCATCACCAATCCGATCACCATCAAAAAGGACAACACATTGGAAGATTGCCTTTCCATCATGGCGATGTATCATATCTCTGGCATCCCAGTCACCGATGATGAGAATCATCTGATCGGCATCATCACCAACCGCGACATCAAGTTCGAAAGCGATTTGAAGAAGAAAGCCGATGAAGTCATGACCAAGGAGAACCTCATCGTCGGTAAGATTGGTACAACTCTTTCCGAAGCAAAGAAGATATTATCCAAGGCAAAGAAAGAAAAACTGCCCATTGTCGATGATGAATTCCATCTCCAGGGACTTATCACCATCAAGGATATCGAAAAGATCGAGAAGTATCCAAACAGCGCCAAAGACAAGTATGGAAGACTCCTTTGCGGTGCCGGTATCGGTATCACCAAGGACATGATGATCCGCGCCAAAGCCTTGATTGATGTCGGTGTCGATGTGCTCGTCCTCGATTCCGCTCACGGCGACAGCAAGAACGTTGTCGAAGCACTGAAGAGACTGAAGAAGGAGTTCCCATCTGTCGATGTCATCGCTGGCAATATTGCAACCTATGAAGGTGCCAAGCATTTGATGGAAGCTGGTGCCGATGCGGTCAAAGTCGGTATGGGACCTGGCTCCATCTGTACAACAAGAATCATCTCCGGCATGGGTGTCCCTCAGATCACTGCCATTATGGAAGCAAGACGCGCCTCCTTAGAATATGACTGCCCCATCATCGGAGACGGTGGCATCAAGTATAGTGGCGATATTACCAAAGCCTTGGCAGCCGGTGCCGACACTGTCATGCTCGGCGCAATCTTCGGAGGATGCGAAGAGGCTCCTGGCGGAACCGAACTCTATCACGGAAGAAAATACAAAGTCTATCGCGGCATGGGATCTTTGGCTGCGATGGAGCAGGCGCACGGCTCTGCGGATAGATACTTCCAGACCGGACATCAGAAACTCGTTCCGGAAGGTGTCGAAGGAAGAGTTCCGTACCGTGGAAATGCGGGAGATGTCATCTTCGAACTTCTCGGCGGAATCCGTTCCGGCATGGGATATCTCGGCGTGAAGACCATCTCGGAACTTCAGGAAAAATCCCAGTTCATCAAGATCTCTGCTTCCTCCTTGAAGGAATCTCATCCGCACGATATCGAAATCACCAAGGAAAGTCCGAATTATCAGTCTGATCATTAAATCAGAGGCAAACAAAAAGCATGTGTCAGTCGGCACATGCTTTTTCAGTTCGGTTTTTACTTAGCTTCTTCTTCGGATCTTTCCAACTTAAGCTTCTCTTCGAATGCTTTGCGCTTGGCGCTCAATGTGTTGAAGACCTTGACGATGATGAAGAGGGTGATAGAGATGACAAGGAAGGAAATGACAGCGTTGATGAAGGCTCCCCAGTCGATGGTAGCGGAAAGGTTATAGGTGTAGGTGGTTCCGTGAAGGGTGTACTTGCTGATGATGGTGCTCTTGACACTTTCAATCAGGTTCGGGTTGGAATCAACGGTGGCCTGAGTGTATAAGGAAACGGCTTCCTTGGCAGCTAAGGTCTGAAGTTCGCTTGCGTCGAAGAACTGACCTAAACCATTCGCGGCATCCATACCTCTCTGCGCATCGTTCAATGCAGGAAGAACGGTGACAAGGCCTTTGAGACCGCCAGGGACTCCCCAGGTGCAGATGCTGAGAAGGATGTTGGTGAAGGCAGTGACGATGGCATTGAAGGCGCCGCCCATGATGACACCGACAGAGAGATCGAGAACATTACCGCGTGTAATGAACTTCTTGAAGTCTCCCCAGACGGTTTCGCCTTTGGCTTTTCTTTCTGCCTTTAAGGCTTTCTTTTCTTCTTTTGTTAGTTTCTTGGACATGAAAATATCTCCTTGATGATTACTAAGGTATTTTACCACGCAGAAAACGATTTACAAGTGTTAGTTGAGTGAAAATGTATTTTTGATGAGTTCACGGAACTGCTCTTCGGCAATAGCACCTAAAAGAAGCTCTTCGTCTTTTTCGTTCACCTTGACATAGATTCTCTTTCCGTTCTGGAAGGCGAACATGCTCGGAATGGAGATGACACCGAACTTCTGGGCGATTTCCGGGAATTCATCGGTATCTACTTTGAGGAAGACGACATCGTTGAAGTCTTCATCGATGCCTTCGATGATTCTTCCCATCATACGGCAGGGAGAACACCACTTGGCGTTGAAGTCGACAAGGACATTCTTATTCTCTTCGATGATTTTCGGAAAATCAGCAATGCTTTCTAATACTTTGATCATAAATTTAAAATACTCCTTGGAAATAGAATATACAGATAGGGACAAAAGAGTCAATCGATATGCTTTAGACTAAGCCCCTCCAGTTTGTAAGAAGACCGAAGAAGAGAGAAAATATACCTAATATGATAATGTGAAGAGGATAATAAGCGTAGAAGGAATACTGGATGACTTTGCTCTCATATCCCTTCTTTCCATTGTAGAAAAGAAGGAAAAGGGATGCTAATACTGAATAGGTGCCAATAGGAACGAATTCATTAGGAATGATAGCTAACGTGTAATTGATTCTCCATAAGAGATAAAAGGCAAGTTCCACTGTGATGAGAGCGACGATTTCAAACATCTTGTCAGTCTTTAGGCGGTAGGCATCATAATCCATTGTCGGATCATCGATGTTCTTCTTTTTGATGAAGAGAGAAGTGAGTTCCTTCGCTAGGAAATAAAAGAGGAAGAGGACGATGGAGAAAGTTCCCCAGTCCGTCTTGAATAGGGTTCCATAGGTGGAAGAGACAGAGATGTCGCTCAGTACAGCTATCACAACAGGAAACAATGCAAGAAGGGAGTACCAGTTTTTCTTCCTTAAAAGGTAGACTGTCAATACACCTAAGAAGAGATCGGAAAAAGCGTTTCCAATCAGCGGGTTATCGATCGGATTGATATGATAGATGCTACCAAACGAATAACCGAATCCATCCATAACAAGAGCAAACACACCAAGTCTCAACAGATATTTCATGACATTCTTGCTCTTATACGCTCCCTCTACGGCAAGGAAAGCAAAGATAGGGAAAGAGATCTTTCCGATCGCTCTTAGAATATAGTAAAGCGTATAGGTATCCTTCTCTCCTGGGATAAAAAGAAGCGCGATGTGATCAAGTGTCATCAATAGACAGGCGATGATCTTCAAAGCGAGAGAGGATAGGCCGAAGGTTTTCGTTCTCTTCATCTTAACGGAAGAAGATCCTTAATAGATTGCTGGCAGAATCGGATGTAGAACCATTACTCATGGCATTAGAGATAATAAGGGCGAGCAAGGAATAAGCGTTGTTTAGGAAATGAGTGAAGATGGACGTGGAAAGAGAACCAGTTCTGCAATAGACAAAGCCTAAAACCATGCCAGAGAGGATATAGGTCGGAAGATTCTCCAGTTCGACTATAAATGCCTGAAGATTGTCAGCCTTGATTTTAGCAAGCTGTTCTGCTGTGTACTGGATATACTGACCAAGAGAATCCGTGTAACCAGTCTGTGGTCTTATCAAGGAGAGGATAGTTGTGAAATCGAAGTGGATCAGACCGAAGAGAATCGAGGAGAGGATGATTCCTAACCAGCGGTTCTTCTTTCCGAACAGGTCCAAAAGACCGGCGCGGTAAGTGATCTCCTCAACAATCGGTGCCATGATACTAGCCATCAGAAGGACTAAGACCGGATAGGAACTGGTCATCGTGTTCAGACTGGACTGGTTGGAATTCTCCTTGTATCCAGGGATGAAGCTATAGAGTATGTTGAAGAGGATTCCGACAGCAAGCAGCATCAGAAATCCGATGGCACCCCACTGGTACGTCTTTTTGTCCTTGAAAGGAACGAATATCTTTTTTGCCGTATTGTCCTTCCCGATGAAGCAGATGCCGATAAGGACAGCGACACCTGCAAGATAAGAGAGGAAATTGACTAACGTAGAACCGAGCAGGGAAAGAGTCTTGGTGTCTTTGTCATACAAAGGGGTAAGACAGATGATAACGGATATTAGGGTGGCAATCAGCTGAAAGCCTAAGAAACCGACCAGGAATAAGGTGACCTTCTTCCACGCAGGCGTCGTTTCATTCAGCTCAGAATAAGCAAAGAGAGAACGCTTATTCTCTTCTTCATTTGGATTGGATGGTGTTTGGTTTGTCTCCGGTGTTAAATTTTCCATTCTGAAAATCTCCCTTCATATAAAATATGTGTTATTATAATTCAAATGTTTATAATAATAAACATGATTTGAAAATTGATGAAAAGGAGCGCCACATGAGTAAATCCACACTTGATCTGATTCTTCTTATCACATTTCTTGCCATTCTCCTTTTCTCTTTGCTTGCGGGCCTCATCGGATTGCTCAAGGGAATCTATAAAACGACATTGAAGACTATATTGAAACTTGCTCTCATCCTAGTTCTCGTCTTTGCCTCTCCTTCCATCTCCTCCTGGATCGGAAACATCGATATCGGAAAGCTCATACCCAATTCCGAAGGCTCCGTTACGATTCTCTCCTATCTTGTCAACTATCTCAATAGCACTGGCTATGTCTCTCCGATGAACGGTCTATCGTTATACGAGACCACAATCGCTATCGCTACCTCCGCATTATCCTTCCTCACCTTCCTAGTCGGCATGATTGTCGTACAATTGACTATTTCCCTAATTACGGCAATCTTTTATCACGGAATCTTTCGCTGGTTTCTTCCTGTTGAGACAAAGGCCGAGAGAAAAGCAAGAAAGAAGAAAGACGGCAAATCCGCTATCACAAATGGCCTTGTCGATCAGAAAGGGAAGGTATCCGGAACCTCAAGAAGAACACTTCCTCTCTTACGGATTCCCGGTGGTATCGTCGGACTCTTGCAGGAATTTGTCTTCCTCTGTGTCCTCATCTCTCCTCTGACTGCGATTGCAAGAATCGCCGTCGATAACAGAGCAACGATAGAAGAAGGCCTGAAAGTCTCCGGAATGAGCGATGAGAATGTCAATAAAGCCAATGACTACATGGATTCCGCTGAGAATTCATTGCTCTATAAGACATTAGGATGGAAGGATTTCGACCTTCTTGTCATGAATAAAGTCTCTACAGTCAATCTGAATAATTCCCAAGTCAGCTTCTCTGGGCTTGTCTCCTCCACATTGGATATCGCTGATCCTTTGCTCAAGGACGGAATCATCTCCTATGATCAGGCAGCGAGCACCGTTACGATCAACTTCTCTCTTCTTCTTTCTACTTCCACCGTCGATGCTTTGATTTCCAATATGATCGACTCTCCGATGGTCATGGCTTTGATTCCTCCTCTGGTCGATGTGGCACTCAATTCGGTCAGCGGTGCCTCCTTTGCTATCGATGAACTCGACTTCAATAACATCGATTGGACGAGCGAACTTACCATCCTGAACGGAATCTACAAAGAGGTTTACTCCTCAGCGATTGAACCGATGGTAACGACATCTGGTGTCAATCCGAAGAACTTCATAATCGAGACTTCCACGATGAGCGATGAGCAGATGAATGTTTATGTCGATGCCGTCTGTCAACTTGGCACGATGAGTTCCATCAAGAACAATCTTCCTGTCATCCTCTCTGGCATCGGAAGATATCTCGAGAATCAAGGCTTTGAGATCCTCCCGAGCGATAAGGCTGCCTATAAGGACATCAACTGGTCCGAGGACTTAAAGGTATTCACGGAAGCGGTCCTTACCTATTTCCGCACCATCGGAATGGATATCACATCGGATATCAATCTCAACATCCTGCAGGAAAAGACTTTTGAAGTCATGAAGGATGAAACGAAGCGCAATACATTAGAGAACATCATCTGCGGACAGACGAATCATCAAGGGTTATTGGACACCCAACTCTTCTCTGCTCTGTCTCTTTCTAAGGTCATCTCTTCTACCCTTTCCTCTATCTCCTCTGTCAAGAAGTACATCTCCGGCATGGACTTTAGTTTTATCGATAGTTTCTCCGATAATGAACTCAAGTCGGAATTCTCTACGATGTTCTCCATCGCTGGTATTGTCTTCGATGAAGATAGCAAGATCAACGTCAATAACCTTTCCTCTATCGATATCGGAGATAATGAAACCGCTAGTGAATTGGCTGACCTTCTCCACGAGAGCAAGTCGAGCAAAATCTTTGAAAAACTCTATCCCTCCATCATGAAAGGAATCCTCTTCAATTCCAATATCAATCTCTCCTCCTATCTTTATGGATTGACTCCTTACAACTTCAATTACGATTCCTCTGACTTCATCGATGACTTTGAAAGCATCCTAAGAATGATGCCGGATATCAAGAAGATGCAGGAACTCTTCTCATCCTCGAAGTCTAATGCCGAGAAGATCAAGAATCTGGATACAACTGTCTTACGCAATCTCTTAAACCTCCTTGTCAATTCCGATTTCTTCAATTCGGATCAGAAGATCGGAATCAACTCCTATGAGCAGAAGAACGTGAACATTGCTACCTTCTTTGAAAACCTCTTCAAAGAGGAACCTTTTGCTGCCATGAACCTCATCGCGCCGAGTGTCGATGAACTTCAACAGGTCAGCTGGGGAAGCGGTGTCGGCGGAGATGGCGGAGAAATCGATCTCATCTGCACTATGTTGGAAGAAGGGCAGAAGAACGCCGATTTCCTCACAGATTTCTCCTTCGATAAGATCGAAGACACCAGCGCGTTTGGCAATATGATCAAATCCGGCTTTGAAAGCAAGATACTCTCTCCCTCTATCCTCTCCATCATCGATGATTCCTTAGGCGAATATCTCAATGACATCGGTATCCCCTATTCCTTCAATGAGATGAGAAATGCCATGTGGATCGATGATAGTGATGAGATTGCAGAACTGCTCTCTCTGTTGAAGGGCGTCGACTTAAAGAATATCGACCTCAACACCTTCTCTCCGGACAGACTCAATGCGATGCTTACCGTCATGCAGAAAATGAACCTGATCAAGACTGGCTCCAATGAAAAAGATCCTTTTGGCTATGCTCTCTATTCTGTGAGTAAAAAACAGGGCCTCTTCACTCAGCTCGGTGCTGAGATCGATTATCATTCTTTTGAATTGGATGATACGACTTCTTGGTCTACGGAAACAGGTGAATACTCGTTTAATGGTGATGATGTTCATACGATAACCACCTCGGGTGAAATCGCCTACTTTGTTGACTTCTTCCGCAAGGCCCAGTCCTATGGATTCGATACCCTGAAAGAAGGAAAGATACCAAAAGGCTTTGTCTCTTCCATTGACAATTCCATGAATTCCTCTCTCCTTCGCACCATGGTAGTCAATGTCTTCAAGAATTCTGTCAGCAAGATTTCAGTTCCGGAAGGATATGAGACGATGATCGATTCTCTGAATCTGGATGTCATGCTGACTCTTGACCATGATTCCTTTGTCTCGGAATTGCAGATTTTTGAAAATCTCTACCTCTTATCCGAAGAGAAAATCGGAGAAGACTCCAAACTCGACTTGATGCTGACCGATTTCTATTCCCTTTCCAAGGTCGATGTTGGAGAAGGAAGAACTCTGGAAGATGACATGGATGATCTTCTTAACGATGTGTCCGAATCCGTCGTCTTCACAACGAGAAAAGAAGGTTATTCCTTAAGTCCGATTTCCAATCTCTTCTACAGCGTGTTAGAGAATATGAACATGCTGAAAAAGGCATCCCTAGAAGAAAATGATCTCTATGTGAAAGACACCATCTACGGAATTCTGAACTCAGTTTCGGATTGGAAGGAGGAATCGGTCAAAGTTCAGGTCATCATCAATCGCATGCAGGGACTGAATGATGGTTCTCTGACGCTGGTCGGGTCGAATCTGACAAAGGATCAGGGCCTTGACCTCTTCAAAGCGATGAATCCATCCCAGGTCTTCCACCGCGTTCCGATCGCCCTTTTCCAGAAAGGCTTTAATCAGAAAGGAATCACCGAATTCCTTAAGGATCCCGATACCAACACAGTTACGCATCCCTTGAACTTCCATGTTCATTTGTCAACGACTTCAGAAGATATCTCCTACTGGGATAACGAGATCGAATACGGTATTGAACTGACCTTAGGAGAATATGGTCTAAAGGAAGTCTTCAGCAATCCAGAAACGAAGATCTCTGACGTCAAATTCGATAAAATTGATGCCAAGGCTCTCTACTATATCGGAAAGATGAACCTCTTTGAGGAATCCCGTTCCTATCTCTTCTACAATATGATCAACCTCTATTCGACAAGTGACTTCTCTGCTCCTTCTCTCTTCTTAAGCGGTCTCGATGTACCTTATGGATATAATGAGAAAGTTTACCGCTTTGAGAATCTCTTCTTCCAGAATCCGAAACTCTTGGATGAAAACGGGAATCTCGATGAGACAAAAGCGTTCAAAGACCTCGAACTTGTCAATAAGATCATGCACGCCTCCTTAGAAGTGGCTCCTTCTGCCATTCATTCCGATTCCTTGAAGGATGTCGATGTCGACTTTGTCTCGTTGACTCAGGACTGCTACTCTCTGGAGGATTCTGTTTTCTATCGCTCTGACTTGGCGAGTGAAATCATGGCTGGCATTGAGACACAGATGATGAAAAACAGCAAATATGCAGCCTACTTCTCCTTATTGGAAGATACGGACTTCTATGGAGACAGTTACCGCATGATCAACCTTGTGGAAGCAAGAGCCCTAAACGGCTTCCTAGCCTTAAGCAAACTGGAGAAGGATACCTTTGGCGTAGTCCCTTACTTCAGCAAGAGCAAGCTAGTCTCCGTTTTCTCCCTCTTCGGAGAAAAGGATTCCGGCAATGTCACGGATGATAACGAATATTACCTCTATTTTTTAAGCTATGACGAATATTCCGCCACACACAATTCTCTCCTTGCCTTAAAGGAGATGAGTGTCTTAGAGGCACTTCCTGTTCTAAGCGAAGATGGAAGCGCAGTCAATGCCTTGTCCCATTTTGCTACGAAATCGACTGCTGACGTTGCGTTTTCGGAATACCTCGATTCAGCCACTATCCAATAGCCATAAGAAAAGCCAACCCGTTTTAGAGGCTGGCTTTTTGACTGTTCTATTATTTGCTGATCGGCTTCTTGAGCATGTAGGCTAAACCGACGGTGTCTCTTCCGCAGTGGCAACAGATGATGCCAGAGGCTTCAATCGGGTAAAGGATATTCTTTCCAACGTAATCCTTGAGATCCTTCTCAACCTTCTTCACGCCGTAGTCTCCTTCGACATGGGGAATGAAGATCGGATAGGAGAAGTCGATGTTATCCGCCTTGAACTGCTCGATGAATTCATCAACCATCTTCTGAACTCCTTTGGAGATGTCTTTTCCACGGACAAGGGTATGAACACCCATCTTTCCCTGATTCAAACTGATGATAGGATGAATGTGAAGCTTGTTTCCGATGATGTAGGTAAGACCGGAGCATCTTCCGCCTTTGTGAAGGAATTCCATCGTATCGATGACGAAACTCATGGAGATGCATTTCACTCTGTCCTCATGATTTCTGATGATGGTCTCTAAGGGGAGATCGTGCTTGATGTCTTCGGCTAATCCCATGACTTCTAAGGCGATGCCAGAGGAGAGGGATGCGGAATCTAAGACAGTGACTTTGTCTTCGATTCCTAAGTCTCTTGCGGCGAGATGCGCATTGTTGTTGATGGAGGAGATCTGAGAGGAGATCGGCAGATAGAAGAGATGTTCCGCTTCCTTCAGTCCGTTTTCAAAGCAGGACTCCAACTCGGGAATATTGAGAGCAGAAGTTTTCGGAAACACCTTGGTCTCATCATATATTTTCAGAATCTCTTTTGAAGTGATGTCTTTTCTGTCGACATACTGTCTTTCGTTGAAGTTGATGATCAGATCTGTGACAGAAATGTCTAACGAATGATAGAAATCAATCGGGATATCACAGCTGCTATCTACGATGAGTTTATACTTTTTCATTTTTGCCTCCTCAGTGCACAACCTATTTTATTTTGATAAAATATACTTATAACTATACCATATGAAAGAACTGAAATCACTTGTCTATGAGGAAAAACGCTCCAAGTTCATCGGCTATCTGTTTGAGATAGAAGAGGAAAAAGACCTCACTGTCATTCAGGAAACCCTGCTTTCCCGTTATCCGAAAGCGGATCATCTTCTGAAAGTCCTTCGCTATAAGAATCATTTCGGAGTCTATGTCTCCGAAGCAAGCGAAGACAAAGAGCCGATCTCGTCGATGAAGAAGGCAAGAAACCTGATAGAGAGAAAGGATGTCCGAGATATTGGAATCTATATCGTGAGAATCTTCGGTGGAACCAAATTAGGCGCTTCCCGGCTTGACCACGTCTACTTCACACTCGCGACCAATCTCCTTCAGGAATTTGAGAACAGGAAATGAGTCTTACTCCTCATTCCACTCTTTATTCATGATATAATTTTAAGCACAAGAAAGAAGAAAACCATTATGAACGAAAACCAATCAAATCCGAATCCGGCTACCGAAAATGAAGTCAAGGGGAAAGCGCAGCCTAAAGCCAACTTCATCCCCAAGACTCACCCGAATGAGAAGAGCAGAATCGGCCATGCTGTCGCTGTCTTAAGCGGAAAAGGCGGTGTTGGAAAATCCTTCACCTCCTGCTATATCGCTACCGAGCTGAGTCGCCGCGGATATAAAGTCGGCATCTTGGATGCCGATATCACAGGACCTAGCGTTCCTTTTGCCTTTGGTGTGAAGGGGCCGGTCTATTCGGAGTCGACCTATATTGAACCGGTCAAGAGCAAAGGCGGAATCTCCATTATGTCCTCCAATCTTCTCTTGGACCATCCCGATGATCCAATCGTCTGGAGAGGTGCCATGATCTCTACTTTGATCGAGCAGTTCTATACGGAAGTCGTCTGGGATGTCGATTATCTCATCATCGATATGGCTCCTGGTACCGGAGACATTGCTCTCACCGTCTTCCAGAAGATTCGTCTTTCCTCTGCTGTCCTTGTCGCTTCTCCTCAGTCTTTGGTTACACAGATTGTTGAAAAGAGCGCCAAGATGGCAGAGATGCTCTCTGTTCCGCTTCTTTCCCTTGTGGAGAATATGGCTTATGTCAAGTGCCCTCACTGCAACGAAAGAATCGATCTTTACGGCAAGGTGGATGATCGCATCGGAAAAGATCATGGAATCCCGGTCTTCGATGAGATTCCCTTCGATCCGGAAATCGCCAAGCACATGGATAGCGGAACAATAGAAGATCTTCATGTCGATTATCTTGATAGCACGGTGGATGCCATCATCAAGAATTCGACGGACGAGGACTCATTGTAAATGGGTGACAATCGGGTAGAGCGCTTCCTTTATCTCTTCAAGGAACTGGAGAGCGAGGTCATCTCTCTTACGTCGATAAAAAGCGATGACTATATTCCCTTTTCCCGTGCCCTGAACCAGATTTATAAGGAACAGTCCAATCCGATTCTCTCCGATTATGATAATTATTCCTATCTGAAATCCGCATCGGACTTACGGAATCTTCTCTCCCATGAGAATGATACCTGTGTTCCTACGGAGGAATTCATAGCGAAGGGAGAGAAACTTCTTTCCAAACTGCAGCATCCTGTCACTGTCTATGATATCGCGACCAAAGAGATTGAGTCCTGCTCGAAGAAGGACAAAGTCTCCTCCGTCATGAAAAAGATGAATCTTCTCGGACTCTCTCATTTTCCGATTCTGAATGAAAAGGGAATCGTGGAAGGAGTCTTTTCCCGTTCTACGATATTTGACGGGATTTTACAGGGGATTCTGTATCGGGATGATTTTCTCATTGCGGATTACGATATCGTGAGTTCCCTTTCCTCTCATCTGAATGAATCGTTCCTTTTCGTTTCGAAAAGAACGACAGCCGACAAAGTCTTCTCCTATCTTCAGAACCGTTCTCCTCATAAGAAGAACATCGCCTGCATTCTCGTCACAGAGAGCGGCAAGAAAGAGGAAAAGCTATTAGGCATCTGCACACTTGCTGATTTAGCCAAAATCGACAAATAAAAAACCTATGGCAAGCCATAGGTGAAGATTCTAGATGGTGAGGCTGGAGTGACTCGAACACTCGGCCCTCTGCTTAGAAGGCAGATGCTCTATCCAAC
>CAVJZP010000015.1:0-37122 GCA_963654365.1 Oscillospiraceae bacterium | reverse complement strand
TGTATTAGGCACGCCGCCGGCGTTTATCCTGAGCCAGGATCGAACTCTCAATGTTGTTTGTTATTGAGGCCGGCCTGGCAGCCGACTTATGTGTATGATTCTTTCTTGTTTAAGACGAATCCGGTATCACTGTCCTATGTCTCTTCCTATAAGGAAATTGACGTATTACTTGTGTATGTACTGGTCATCCCGTTCAGTTTTCAAAGAGCAATCGTAAGCGCGCTTTTTTCGGCGCATGTAAGATAATACCATCCGACCCATTGCTGTGTCAACAAGAAATTGAAAAAGTTTTCACAAAATGTTCAAAATGATTTTCAAATTTCAAAAACAGCGTAGCCTTACGGCCACACTGTCTCATAATCTATAATTTAGTCAGCAGAATTTTCGTATTTTTCAATCATTTCGACACGGATATCATGTCTTCCATGTTCCATCTCGGCATTAAGGAAGATACGGATTCTTCTTAAGATATCTTCTTCCGTCATGAATTTTGCGCCTAAAGCAACCATATTGGCATGATTGTGTTCAACGATGAGATGACTGACATCATCGTTATAGCCGATTCCACAGCGGATGCCTTTTACCTTATTGGCAGCGATGGCGACGCCTTCCCCGGAACTGCAAACCAAAATTCCTTTGTCCGCTTCTTTATCTGAAACCTTCTTTGCGGCAGCAAGTGCAAACTCTGGATAGTTGCAGGACTCTGCGGAATAGGTTCCACAGTCGATGACTTCATGTCCTTCCTTTTTCAGCATATCGATGATGGCTTCCTTGACTGGAAATCCACCGTGATCACAGGCAAATGCGATTTTCATAAACTCATTCTCCTTTATCCTTATATATTATAAAAGATTTTTTCAATCTGTTCTAACGTGATGTCACCCTGACGGATGACAATCGGTTTTTCCTTTGTCAGATCAACGACAGTAGTCGGCACACCGCTGTTGCATTCTCCTTTGATGATGCCTTTCACTTCTTCCTTGTCTTGAAAGGTATCATAGACTTTCTGGAAATCAGAGGTGGCCGGTTCACCGGAAAGATTGGCGCTTGTCACCTGCATAGCAAAAGGCAGCGAGGATAGGAAAGAAAGAAGTTCAGGTTTGCTAGGAATACGAATTCCGGCAATGCCCGTTCCAAGATGAGTCTGATACGGAGCCTTTTCCCTTGCTTTGACTAGACAGGTGAGAGGACCAGGAAGAAAATGATCCATGACACGTCTTGCCCCTTCTGAGATTTCAAAATAGTCATCGAGAGGGAAAGAAGGAGAACACATCACAGCAATTGCCTTCTCCGGTCTTCTGTTCTTGGATTGGCAAAGCCTTTCATAGGCTTTTTCATCATCGAATCGAACGCCGACACCATAGACGGTCTCGGTCGGAAGAGCTAAGACATATCCATCCTCGACAATTCTTTTTGCCTCTTCATCATCAAATGACAATATTTTCATTTTCCCTCCAAAAATGGCAGCTGTTACACTGCCATTGCGAATTTGTTTTGTATCTTATCAGATTAGAAAGCCATCTTGACGTCTTCGCGCTTGGCTTCATCAGCCTTGAAGAATTCGGCGGCAGTGGCATGGATGCTATTGGCGACAATGGAACCAGGGAAGGAAACAATGGCCTGATTGTATTCAGAAACATCGGCATTGTAGAGTCTTCTGCTGGCCTGTAAATGTTCTTCGATATCAGCGCAGCTGTTGGAGAGGGAGACAAACATCTTGTCTGCCTTGAGCTCGGGATAACGTTCGATGACGATGTTGATGTTCTTGGACACCTGATCCATCTGAGCGTTGAAATCGCTCATCGCTTTGACATCTCCAGTTCCTTCATGATAGTTGGAACGCATCTTGACGACATCGACAAGAGTCTCGTTCTCATGTTTGGCATATCCTTTGCAGATATCCAGCTGCTTGGTAAGCAAATCAAATCTCTTTGTCAATGCGACATCGATTCCAGAGGCAGCCTCTTTGATTTTGACCTGCTGTCTGCGGAAATAGTTCATCTTGCTGATCCACCAGCCGATGATAGAGACGATCAGAAGAACGACGACGACACCGACAACGATACCGATAATGGCCGGTATACTGATCAATGGTTTAGTTGCAATCATTTTGTGCTCCTTTTCTATATGATTGAATTATTTGTTCTTGTTATGCGGATTGAGGATGTTGACGAAAGTATCTTTGGGTTTCAGAGATTCCAAGTAAGCATAGTACTTCATGTAGGAATAGCCATAGTGCTCGATGACATCCTTGACGATAACCTTTGTCTTGGAGTCATAGACCTTCTTGATGGCGGCAAAGTGGATCAATTCATCCGTTGCGCCTTCCGGAAGTTCTAAGGTGGAAGGATCCTGAACGAGTTTTTCAATCTCAGCAACGGCGACTTCCAAATTTTTCTGTCTTCTCTCCTGAGCCGTCTCGACATGGGTGGTCTTTTCCTTCACGACACGTCTTCTCGGAAGATCTTCCAGCTCGTATTTGGATTTCCAGAGGCCAATGATTCCATTGACACGAGACTTCCCAAGGATGCGGAGAGAGATTCCGTTGTCTTCGAAGACCTTGTAGGGATCTTCGCCTGCCTTTAAGGCACCGACGACTTTGAGAGCGAATTCCTCTGTGAACGAGATTTTGCTCTCTGTGCACTTCACGACATTCGGATTATGGTTGAGAACTCTTTGGGCGTGCTTTGTAAACTTTTTTGTAGCCATGTTTTCCTCCTTTACTCATTATCTTTTGGCTTATCGTTATCATCAGTCTGATTGGTATGGATGATTTCGTTGACAACACCTTTTCTTTGTGGCGGCTGGACAGGCTGATATTTTTCTTTCAGCATGTGAACGGTCGCATCATCAGTCTTGATGAGAGCAACATTGACGCCGGCATAGGCCTCAATATGCTCTGCGAAGGTCTCAATGGTCATGGAAATATTCATAGAAGCGGAATAGTCTAAGAATAATAGTCCGACACGGGCAGAATCGCCTTTTGCCTTAGAGCACGCCTCGCGGAACTGTTCATCCGTAATGGCAACTCCAGAGCCGGTTGCGATGACTAACATGATCTTAGAAGGTTTCTGTTCAAGAATCTTATCCACCTCACCATAGAAGTATCCATAGCCAGGATAGAGAATGATATTGTTCGGATTCTTTGCTTCGTGTTCCTGATTCATCTTATGTTCATCGACGTCAGGAAGCTTTCTGTTCTTGAGAAGATAATCAATCTGATCAGCAGTGATTGTCTCATTCTTGATCAATGTCTCAGCGATGAGTGTGACATCGTCGCGATGCTCTTCCAAGAGCTTTCTGGCATTGACATGGCATTCCTCAACGATAGAGCGAATTGCTTTATCGATTTCGAATGCAATCTGAGTAGAATAATTCGCCTGAGTGGAATTGTAGTCTCTTCCTAAGAATACGCTTCCTCCTGGCTTTTCGTACTGGATAGGTCCTAAGTCAGACATACCGTATTCTGTGACCATGCTTCTGGCAATGTTCGTAGCGACTTCAATATCGTTGCTCGCACCGGTAGAGACATCACCGAAGAAGATCTCTTCGCTTGTTCTTCCGCCGAGATAGCCTGTAATTCGGGCAAGGAGCTGATTCTTCGTCATGAGGAATCGATCCTTCTCTGGAGTCATAAGGACGTGACCGCCTGTTCTTCCACGAGGGACGATGGTAATCTTCTGGACCTTATCGGAATAAGGCAAGAAGATACCGATGACAGCGTGGCCAGCCTCATGATAGGCAACCTGCTTTCTTTCATTGGGTTCGAGATGAGATTTCTTGGCCGGACCAGAGATGGCACGGTCAATCGCCTCATCGATATCAGACGTCGTAATCGCAGTTCGGTTGGCACGGACAGCAAGGATGGCAGCATCGTTCATGATGTTAGCAAGATCAGCACCGGAGAATCCGACGGTTCTTGTAGCGATGTTATCAAAGCTGACATCACTTGCCACCTTCTTATTTCTTGCGTGTACTTTGAGAATGGCACATCTTCCGGCTTTATCCGGGAGATCGACAGTGATGGTACGGTCAAATCTTCCAGGACGGGTCAAGGCAGGATCGAGGACATCGCTTCTGTTTGTAGCGGCCATGACGATAACGCCGTTATTATCCTCAAATCCATCCATTTCAACAAGGAGTTCGTTCAAGGTCTGTTCGCGTTCATCATTTCCGCCACCGATACCGCTGCCTCTTTGACGGCCAACAGCATCGATTTCATCAATGAAGATAAGGCACGGTGCGTTCTGCTTGGCAGTCTTGAAGAGAGAACGGACTCTTGATGCACCGACACCAACATACATTTCAACAAAGTCAGAACCAGAGATGGAATAGAAGGGAACGTTGGCTTCACCGGCGACTGCCTTGGCAAGCAAGGTCTTACCCGTGCCAGGCGGGCCGACTAATAAGACACCATGTGGAAGTTTTGCACCGAGTCTTGTGTATTTGTCTGTGGCATGGAAGTAATCAACCATTTCCACAAGTTCTGCTTTCGCCTCATCGCATCCAGCGACATCAGAGAAGCGGATCTTGCTTCCGGTCTGCTTTCTTGCAACATTGTTGACAAAGCCAGCCATCGGGTTTCCGCCGCTTCCGCCTGCTCCTTTTGACATTCTGGAGTAGAAGAAGTACATGACAACAATGACAACAATCAATAGAATCACTGGAACGAGCCAGGAAGACATTGTGGAAGTGCTTTCAATTCCTGTAGCGAAGGTTCCGTTGCTGCCACTGTAATAGAGGGCAAGTTCACCTTTGCTGTTCAAGACTTTGACATAGCGGACAATCGGCAGAATATAGTATTCATAATCTTTGTCAGAGATTGTGGCCTGATAGGTATACTTCTTTGCCGACTGACTGTTGGAAGGATCGATGTATGTATAGCTTCCAGTGAGATAGTATTGCTTATCCGACTGGTTGGAGACGATGACCGTCATCGTGAGATTTGCGTAAGGAGAATTGGTATCCTGTGCGCCATAGGATGGATGCAAGAGAATAGCGGCAAGTTTTCCTTCATCCTTGGTGAAGTCACCTAAGGATTTACCGTTTGTCTCCGGTCTTGTCTCAAAATCAGAGATCTCATCAAACGTTCCGTCATTATCGTAATCCACACGATAGGCAATGTCAGCTCCGCTGTATGTCACAGTGCTTGACGTGTTGCGGAATACGAAGAAGTAGAGCATGACAGAAACCAGAGCAATAAAGCAGCAGACGATGAGGATGAGCCTCAGATACCCTTTGTTTCCAGGTTGCTGAGAATTGCTGTTATTTCGGCGGTTCCCCCTATTTCCATCGTCTCCATTGGAGAATTCCATCTCGTATGGAGCGGAAAAATCAGGAGCGTTTTTCATTTCATTTTCTTTCATTGAATGAACCTCCAGATAATACTTTGAATAGCCGATATAAATATACATAAAATAAGGATGCAATTCAAGAATAATTATATAGAATACTCAAAACAATTTTTTAGATATCTTTTGCGTATTCCTCGTGATTTTCGAGGAAAATTTATCATCGCTTCCTTTTCAAAAATCAAAAATGTCCAAAACCGAAAGAGAATCGGCGGCCGTTTTCCATCTTTTTCAATCGGCTTTCTGGCATCATTCCAAACAAAAATCGCCTTGAAATCAGAAAGAGAAACTCTCATTCCGATATCAAAGCGATTGCAATGCGATAAGACTCGTTTTCGGATTACTGATCCTGTTCGGTCTTCTTGTCTGCTTTTTTCTTGACGCCCGTATGGAATTTTCCTTTGTGTTCACCTTTGGAAGCGCGGACGACAACAGCTCTGTCGTTGTTCTCTGCTCTTACCTTGGTGAACTCAATGGCTTCCTTCTGAGTCTTGAAGAGTTTGATGACCTTTTCTCCGCCACTATATTTCAAAGCCCACATTCCATCCTCTTTTCTCTTGGTAAGAATATAGGTCTTTCCATTATTGGTGGTCTTCTTGCTTTCTTCGGCCACAGTCTTTTTCTCTTCTGCTTTTTCTTCTTTCTTCACGGTTGCATCCTTTTTTGTTGCCATAACAATTTCCTCCATCATTTCAAGGTAATAATATCTTAAACTTTTAGAGAAAAAGAATGCAATAAAAACAGACGAAGAAGACATAATTTTTTTGTTATGAGAGGGTTCTAAGACTATCCCAAAAAACATTTCATCAAAAATCTAACATTTTAGAGAGAGATAATGTATACTAGTTGTATCAATATGTAAGCGATTACATCGAAAGGAACCAATCATGACTTATTCACCAGACAAGATTCGAAACATTGCCGTTGTCGGTCATCAGGGAAGCGGTAAGACTACTCTCATTGAATCCATCGCCTATAAAGCCGGTCTGACTAATAAGAAAGGAAGCATCGAAGACGGAAACACCTTGTCCGACTTCCTTCCGGATGAGAAGAAGAAACTCTGCTCTCTCTCCAGCTCCGTAGTTCCGGTCACATACAAAGATTACAAGTTCAATCTCATCGATCTTCCCGGAAACGATGACTTCATCTATGAAACGTTGAGCGTCACCCGCCTTATCAAGGGCGCTGTCCTTGTCATCGACGCCTCTAAAGGCGTTCAGATCGGAACCATAAAGAATTTCCAGACATTAAAAAAGAGAAATATCCCAATCTTCATCTTCGTCAACAAAATGGATAAAGAGAACATCGATTTCACCGCTCTCTATGAAGAGATCAAGGAAAAGCTGAACAAAAACTGTGTTCCCTTCTCCTATCCGATCGGCAAAGTTGACTCCTTTGACGGCTTCATCAATATCCCGGAGATGAAGGCAAGAAAATACAACGGGACTGACTGTGTCGATGATGTCATCTATGTTGAGAAGAGACAGATTGTATTCGAACTTCACAACCGTCTTGCCGAGGTCGTCGCTACAACAAGCGATGAACTGCTTGAGAAATTTTTCTCCGGTGAGCCTTTGAGCAATGAAGAGATCAAGACTGGACTGAGACACGGTGTCTTAAATGGTGAACTCTTCCCAATCCTCGTCGGATCTGCAACGAAGGACATCGGCATCAACACTATGATGGATATGTTCATCGACTATCTTCCTAGCCCGAGCGACCTTCATCCGATCTCTGCAACCGACAAAGACGGAAGCGAGATTCTAGTCAAGACTGAGAATGACGCCAAAGTTTCGCTTTGCATCTTCAAGAACAGCTACAATCCTTACCAGGGTCTGATCTCCATCTTCAAAGTCAATTCGGGAACACTTCGTTTAGGTCAGGAACTCTATTGTCCGAACAACGATAAGAAATATAAAGTCAGCGCACTCTTCTCCGTCTGCGGAGAAAAGCTTACCCCGGTCGATAGCATCTTGGCTGGTGATATCGGTGCCTTCACCAAAATGGAAGACATGCGTCTATCCTATAGTCTCTGCGATTCCTCTACTTATATCAAGTTCAAACCGATCCATTATCCTAGCGCTACCTACTTCCGTGCCATCAATCCAGACAGCAAGGCCGATTCGGATAAATTATTCCCTGCCGTTGAGAAACTTCAGGCGGAAGACCCTACCATCTCCTTTGAGAAGAACAACATCACGAATCAGATCATCATCGGTTCGTTATCCTCCTCTCATCTCACTTACATCTTAGATAAGGTCAAAGAAAGCAATAAGATCAAGTTTACGACCGAAAAACCAAAGATTGTCTATAAGGAAACCATTACTGCCAAAGCAGAAAGCGAAGGCAGATATATCAAGCAGTCCGGCGGAAGCGGATATTACGGTGTTGTCAACATGTCCTTTGAACCAAGCGAAGAGACATCGTTTGAATCCACTGTCTTCGGTGGACATATCGACAAAGGATATTTCCCCGCTGTCGAGAAAGGATTCTTGGAAGCCTTGGAGCACGGCGGGTTGATTCAGGCCCCTGTCATCCATGTCAAGGCAACCCTTCTTGATGGAAAGCAGCACAGCGTCGACTCCAACGAAATGGCGTTCAAGAATGCAGCCATCCTCGCTTTCCGTGAAGCATATAAGAACTGCAAACCGATTCTCTTAGAACCGTATGACAGAATGGTCATCAATGTCACATCCGACTATCTGGGTGCTGTCTTATCCGACCTCAGCAAGAGAAGAGGAAAGATCTTATCCACTGAGGAGAATCAGAACGGAAATCTGGAAATCACCGCTGTCGTTCCGGAGGCTGAGATTCAGGAATACGCAAACGAGCTGAAGTCCATCACAAAAGGAACCGGATTCTTCAACATCACCTTCGAAGATTACGAGAAGGTTCCGGAGAACTTGGTCGATGGCATCATGAAAGCATACGGTCAGAAATAAAAATCGGGTGAGCCAACTTGGCTCACCCCTTTCTATTTACTTGTCCTTCTTGCAGCAGCAGTCATCATCTTCACAGCACTCGGACTCATGATGATGATGGCAGTCACAGTCATCGTCATGACATCCACAATGCTCTAATTCGATGACGACTCCGTCATCATCAGCAGAGAAGATGGCGCCTTCTAAGGCTTCCATCACTTCTTCATCGGCGAGGACCTTCAGTCCATCGATTTCCTGAATTCCGTCCTTCACTTCCTTGGTGGAAACGAGTCCGAGATTGATGACGACATCATGATTCTCTTCCTCTTCCAATGTGATCTGAATGCAGTCAGCATCATTTTCCTCAAAAACCTTGTTGATGAGTGTTTTGAATTCTTCAGTAAATTTCATTGTGTTCTCCTTGAATTTCAAAATACGATAACATTTTTCTATCCAACATGCTAGGAAATTAAACTATTTCGAGTAGCGATCGATGAAATAGCCGGAGACATAGAAGATATTGATGACCAAAGAGGAGATAGAGGATACGACGGAACTCAGGTTCTCTGCTATGACGGATACTGCCGTAGACATGATCATCAGCACGCAGATGATGATAGCGATAGGACCGACGGAGCGGGAGAGCCAATTGCTCTTTCCGCTGTATTTCATCAGTCCTCCGAAACCGGCAATCAGGTTGAAGACGATGACACAGAAAGCAAAGATGGAATATCCGACAATGCTTCCTGCACTCATCTCTTTAAAACTGGAAATGGAGGATATCAGGTTGAAGACAGCAAAGAAAGCTAAGGCAACAAAAGCAGCGCTAGAACCCAACAGCATGACACGTCCGATGTTCTTAAGTCTTCCCTCTTCACGCCAATTCGAGAAGATTTCGTCTTCATTCTCTCTAAGTTCTTCACCGGATTCCGCATTGAATGAGACAAAAGCAACCTTTTCCCTCATCTTCAAGGTGAAAGTTGCTTGCTCCGTCGGTTCCAAGAACATCAAGGACACCGCTTCCCAGACAAAGACCCAACCTGTGATATCGATGATTTCAGTGATAATTTCGGAGTTGATTCCTTCTCCGAACCATCCATTCACTTTTCCAGTGGCAAGAAGGAAGAGGCACACAATGCCGATCAGGACTAGAATCGTTGAGATCAGCCAGCGGTTCTTTCTTCCTCTTCTTGCAGAATACTGTCTCAATTCCAAGACATCGTTGAATGACTGCATGATGTTATGCGGATCGTATCCTTCATAATCTTTGATGTCGAAGTGAATTTCTGCCTTATAATTCAATGGCACGCTCTCAATCAGTTTATTGATGGTGTCTACGACATCCGGATTGAAAGGAGGATTCTCTTTCTTTCCGATATGAGACATCAGGACATCGCTTGCCTTTTCATAGCGGAGCGTGATTTTTATGATTTTGTTTTCCTCATCGATATCATATCTTTTTCTCAGAAGCTCCAACTGTCTTTTCGATACGGATGTCTCCGGTATCTTTTTGATGACTTTGTCTTTTGCCTCTTCCAGTTTTTCTTTGTTCTTATCCATATTCAAGGTTCTCCAAGGAATGAAAATAGCGTCGTATCAGGCGCTATTTTCACTTGCTTCTATTATTTTACTTGTTCTGATATGCTTTCAGCATCAATTCGTTCAGATTCTTGACAAAGGTGCTCTTGTCTTCGATTTCAAAGCCTTCCAAGATCATCGCCTCATCATAGAACACAGTAGAGAGCTTTTTGATTTCATTCTCATCCGTGATGGATTTGATGGCTTCAAAGAGAGGATGATCCGGATTGATCTCGAGAACCTTCTCTGCCTTGACCTTCTCCGCTTCCTTTCCTTGTCTGGATGGATCGCTGTTTAAGACTTTCTCCATGTTCAAGGAGAGGCCCTGCTTTGTTGTCAAGGATACCGGTGCATCGCCGAGGTTGAGTGAGAAGGTAACTTCATCGACCTTGTCGTTTAAAGAAGTCTTCATATCATCCAAGAAGCGTCTGTTCTCTGTCTCAAGATCTGTAATCTTCTTCTTATCCTCTTCGCTGATGTCATCTTTGTCCTGACTGGTGATATTCTTGAATTCAACCTTGTCGTAGTCATGCATCATCATCAGGGTGAACTCATCGATGTTCTCATTCATGAGGAGAACATCATATCCAAGCTTATGATACTTCTGAATCTCAGGGAGGAGTTTGATGCTATCGACGGTCTTTCCTGTTGCATAGTAGATATACTTTTGCCCTTCCTTCATCGCATCCTTATATTCCTTCAAGGAGATCTTCTTATCCTGGTCCGAGGAGGTATAGATCAAGAGTTCTGATAACAAATCTTTCTTTTCTCCATAGGAAGTGTAGATTCCATATTTGATGAAACTCCCATAGTTATCAAAGAATTTCTGATACTTATCAAAATCTTCATTCTTGAGTTGCTTCAAGCGGTCGATGACCTTCTTCTCGATATTCTTCTGAATCTTGAGAAGGATAGGAGACTTCTGAAGCATCTCACGAGAGATGTTCAAGGAAAGGTCTTCGCTGTCCACGATGCCTTTGACAAACTTCAGATAATCCGGAATGAGTTCCTTGTTCTTCTCTGTGATGAAGATTCCCTTCGCATAAAGGGCGAGCCCTTTCTCATAGTCCTGAGAATAGAGATCATAGGGAACATGGCTTGGAATATAGACTATGGAGTCATATTCGAAGGTGCCTTCCGCATGGATCTGAATGGAGAGGAGTGGCTTATCGAAATCGTTGAATCTACTCTCGTAGAAGCTGTCCAACTCATCGTCTGTTACGTCCTTCTTGTTCTTCTTCCAAAGAGGAATCATGGAATTGAGTGTCTCCACACTCTTTTCCTCATGAGTCTTTCCTTCGATTTCCTTTCCGTTCTCATCGAGATCCGGAACATTCTTTGTGACTTCCATCTCGATCGGATAACGGATGAAGTCAGAATACTTCTTGATGAGACTTCTCAGCTCATAGTCCTCGAGATATTCGGAGTAGTTTTCCTCTTCTGCATCCTCTTTCAGATAGACACGGACTGCGCTTCCGGATGTCGGAAGGAAATCAATCTTATCTACTTCCTCGATGGTGTAGGTTTCAACACCATCGGAAGAGAAGACATAATAATGATCCGTCAAAGAATGCGTATAGACTTCAATCTTCTTAGCGACCATAAAGGCGCTATAGAAGCCAACGCCGAACTGACCGATCAGATCGACATCTTCTTTCTTTTCCTTCTGTTCCTTGCACTTTTCAAGGAATTCCTTCGTGCCGGAACGTGCAATGGTTCCGAGGTTCTTCTCAAGATCCTCTTTCTCCATTCCGATTCCATTATCGACAATCTCCAGCCATCTTTCATCCTTGTTCCTGACAAGCTGAATCTTGTAATCCTTTGCCGGATACTTGCCTTCTGACTGCAACATCAGAAGTTTGTACTTATCCAAGGCATCGGATGCGTTGGATACCAGTTCACGCAGGAACACTTCCTTATTGGAATAAATTGAATTGATCATTAGATTGAGAAGCTCTTTGCTCTCAGTCTGAAACTTTTTTTCTTCTTTCATTACTATCGCCTCCATTTGGCTAATCTATTTTAGCACTAATTAGTAAAGAGTGCTAAATATTTTGAAAATTTCTCTTTTTCATCTTGATGAAGGTCTTTTGTAAGCCGTTCGTTTTTCTTATTCTTCGCATTAAAAGTCAAAAACTGACAAGAATTGCAGAAAAGATGACAGTTCTCTCTTCTAAGCATAAAAAGTTTTCTTGTTATTTTGTATATCTATATTTATAATAATAGGGCTTGTGAAAAGCATTTATTTTGAATTGAGGACCTATAATGACTACAGCTGCACAAATCGCATTATTAGTATTATCGTTTATCATGATCATCATCGTATTGCTCCAGTCTGGAAAATCCCAAGGTGCATCCAGCGCCGTCATGGGTGGCAGCAAGATGAACATCTTCACCAGAACCAAGGAGAGAGGCGCCGACAAGATCATGACAATCATCACTGCCATCCTCGTGGTCGCCTTCTTTATCACCGCCATCTTGGCAAACTATTTGTAAACTATTGGTTAAACTGGGGCCAAGAAAAGGCCCCTTTCATTTTGTAAAAAAGAGAGACAGAACATGAAAGAAATTGAAATTGAAAAACTGCTCAAAGGCAAACAGCTTAGTTTAAAGGCACTCCAGGAAAAGGCAGAGTGCTTCACCTCTCACGACAAGGAAGAACTCGATGAGATCCTTGTTCACCTTATGGACAGAGGCATCATCGGAAAAAGAAACGAGATTTATTTTCAGCTCGAGGATGAAGGTCTCTTTTTGGCTGAAGTCATCGTCAAAAACAGAAACTTTGTCATTTTAAAGGAAGTGCTGAGTGGAATCGAACACCGCATCTCCGGTGACGAATCCGATCAGCTCCTTTTAGGCGACTTAGTCTACGCGAGAGAATTCCAGGCCGGTGTTTTCCACTGCACGGAATATTACAGACCAACTACTTCCTTAAAGGGTTACTATACTCTCAACCGCGACGGAAAAGAGAAGTTATCCGTCAGTTATCTCGATAACTGTGGAAAACAGGTTCTGATCACTTCCATCGATGAAAACCTGAAAGATAAGATCAGCCAAGGCGATTTTGTCGAAGGACAGATCATCTCCTTCAAAGGAAACACCATCACTGTCAAAGTGACCACTCTCTTAGTCAAGGGAAATGAGGTTGGTTCTGATATCTCTATGATCGTCGCTGAGCAGGGCGCTCCGTTACACTTCCCTCAGGGAGTCATCGATGAGGCAAAGTCGATTCCTTCCTCTGTCACAGAAGAGGACAAAGAAGGAAGAACAGACTTCACAAACGATTGTGTCATCACCATTGACGGCGATGACGCACACGACTTTGATGACGCTGTCTCCATCAAGCGTTTCGGTATCGGTTATGACATCACCGTCCATATTGCTGATGTCACCCATTATGTAAAGCCTGGACATCCGTTAGATAACGAAGCCATTTCCAGAGGAACCTCCATCTATGTCGCAGACCGCGTCGTTCCAATGCTTCCTTTCGAACTCTCCAACGGCATCTGCTCCTTGAATCCGAATGTCGAAAGATTAGTCCTCTCTGTCACGATGTCCGTTGACAGCATGGGAAATGTATTCTCTACCAAGATTGAAAAAGGTGTCATCCGTTCTCACGGAAGACTTACCTATAATCAGGTGAACGACTTCTTTGAAGGTAAAGAAGTTGACTTGTCAAATGAGATTAAGGACACCCTTCTTATCCTCCATGAGGCCAGTCAGGCCATCCGCAGAAGACGTCACTTGCAGGGTACGTTAAGCCTTGAAACAACCGAACTCAAATTCCATCTCGACGAGAACGGAATGCCGACAGAGGTCATCAAGATGACGCAGGGAGAGAGTGAGAAGATGATTGAAGACTTCATGGTCATCGCCAACTGCTCCGTCGCCAAGGAGCTGAAGAAAAACGGAATTCCGGTTCTCTACCGTGTCCATGAATTCCCACCGTCTGACAAACTCTCAACCTTCCGTGACTTCTTAAAGAGACTGAGACTTCTCAAAGCCTTCCCGAAGACAGAGAATCTCTCCGGTGCAAGACTGAATGACTTCTTAGAGAGCATCCAGGATGAAGGAGTCCGCTCCTCTATCTCTATCATGATGCTAAGAGCCTTAGCAAAGGCAAGATATTCCCCGGAAGAGTTAGGTCACTTCGGCTTAGCGGAATTGGATTACTGCCACTTCACCTCTCCGATCCGCAGATATCCGGATGATATCATCCACAGACTTGTCAAAGATTATCTGATTGACAAGAAGCCTGTCGACTTTGATGAAGTCTATAACTATCTGGATAATATGGGCGTCGTCTTATCCAGAGAAGAAGTAAGAGCAGACAAGATTCAGCGCGAAAGCGATGACTTGGAATCCGCCAAGTACATGTCCATGCATATCGGAGAACAGTTCCACGGCAAAGTCGTTGGCATGGTTCAAAGAGGCATGTTCATTGAGACCGACTTAGGAATCGAAGGATTCTTAGCCTATCACTGCATGCACGGCGATATGTTCCATTACAGCGAGAAAGACTTCGCTGTCCTTGGAAGAGATACGGATATTTCCTTTGCTTTGGGAACTCCGATCGACATCAAGGTGCTCGCAAGCAATCCCGACAAGAGAGAGATCGACTTTGCTACGCCGGAATTCTATGACCAGTACGCTCTTGACCTCACGGAAGAGCAGAGAGAGAATCTCTCCCTCAATGGTGTCCAGGTCTATGTCGATGACGACTACCCGATGATGACTGGCAAAGCAAGATTCTACGACAAGAAAGAAAGAGACATTAACGACATGAACGATGAAAACAATGAGATGACAAACAAGGAAAATCTTGATATTGCCTTGTCCAATATGGATGAAAAGGAAGAGTACATCGCCAAGAAGAAGGCGGAGAAAGCCGATGACGAATTCCGTCCAAGCCCTGAGCAGTGGAAGGAAGTCGATGTCATCCGCGCCATCAGCGCCAAGTATCCGGATGATGAGGCTAAGGTGATCGAAGTTCTCTCCTTCATGGATATTTCCGAAGAAGAGTACCGCAAGCTTCTCCGCTTCACTAAGCCAAGAGAAGACCGCGGTTCCAGAAGAGGATCGGACAGAAGAGGCGGCGGAAAGTTCTCTTCCCGCAACGGTCGCTCTGACCGTGGAGGAAAGCGTTCCTTCTCCAGAGGAAGAGATGGCGGAAGCCGTTCCTTCCATTCTGACAGAGATTCCAGAGGCCATTCTTCCTTTGATAAGGGTGCGAAGCGTTCTTTCCACTCCGATGACAGAAAAACGGAAAGACGTTCTTCCTCTCATAGCGGATATGGTTCTGACAGAGGAAGAGGGTTCTCCCATTCCGATGACAGAAAGTTTTCCGACAGAAAGGGAAGAGATTTCTCCAGAAGAGATTCCCGTTCCTCCTTCGATAAGAAGCCAGAAAGACGCAGCAACTCCCATACTGGATACGGAACCGGAAAAAGCAGATCTGAGGATTGATCATGGGAAAAAGCAAAGATTCTTTTCCGGACGAAATTCTTCTTTGCACCAATAAGAAGGCATCCTTCAACTATTTCCTGTCCGAATTCACCGAATGCGGAATCGAACTGAAAGGTTCCGAGATCAAAGCCCTTCGTCTCGGTCACTGTTCTCTCGATGACAGCTATGTCATCATCAAGAACAGAGAGGCTTTCGTGTTGAACATGAATATTCCTCTCTATCAGAACAACGGTGTCTTTTCTCATGAGCCGACTAGGACAAGGAAACTTCTCTTACACAAAAAGCAGATTGATGAATTCGATGGCATGGTGCAGAGAGAAGGCTATTCCATCCTTCCTGTCCGTGTCTATATCAGAAAAGGAAGATGCAAAGTCCAAATCGCCTTAGGAAAAGGAAAGAAGAACTACGACAAACGAGAGACCATCAAGGAGAGAGAAGACAGCCGCTTCATGGCAAAAGCCATGAAGGCAAAGAACAACTACTGATATCCTTGTTATCCGCTTTCTTGTCATAATCGATTTGTTTTTGCTAAAATCAATTCGTTATCTTCTACTCTGACATTTTAATCTTTACACAAGGAAAGAAGGCATTTATGAAAAAGGCAACACTCAAACCCCGCAAGAAATCGATGACTGTTGTCATCGGTTCTTCCCGTTTAGGAGCTTCCATCGCTTCTGACGCTTCCCAAAACGGAATCTACACCTCTATCATCGATCTGACCGCTGAATCCTTCAAAAAGCTGGATGTCGGCTATAGCGGATACATGGTAGTCGGTGATGCTACAGACCAGACAGTCCTGAAAAAAGCAAAGATCAATGATGCAAAAGAGGTCGTCATCGCAACCGGTGATGACAACACCAATATCTTTTTGGCTTGCATGATTGCAGAATATTATGACGTTCCCTATATCATTGTGAGAATCCGCGATGAGAAAAAAGCGGAGATCATCACCGATGAGAACATCAGCATCATCTCCACATCCACCCTCTCTCTTCAGGCCTATAAGGCAATCCGATCCCAGGAGGAAGATGAATAATGAATATTGTAGTATGCGGCGGAAGGCAGCAGGCCGATTATCTTCTCTCTGTCTTTGCCAATAAGAGAGGCAACAACGTTGTTGTCATCAACGATGATGAGAAGATTGCCGATACCATCTCGGAACATTATGGACTGGAAGTCATCAAGTCTGATCCGACAAAGCATTATTCGTTTGAAATTGCAAACGTCAGCAATTTTGACTTGGTCATCTCTCTCCAAAGCAACGATGTCGATAACTTTGTCACTTGCCGTATGGCAAAACAGTTTTTCCATATCAAGAAAGCAATCTGCACGGTCTCTAACCCGAACAACGTCGATATCTTCACACACTTGGGAATCGATGTCGCTATCTCTGACTCCTATCTTCTCACCCAGAAGATCAAAGGCGAGAGCGATATCGAGTCTGTATTCAAAACATCCTCACTCGAAGGCGAGAGAATTGTTATCACAGAAATCAAGATTAAAGACACATTCTGGTGTGTTGGAAAAGATCTGAAAAGCTTAGGCCTTCCTAAAACAGGCAACATTACCTGCATCTTCCGTGATCCAGAAGTCATCATTCCTAGAGGCGATACGACAATCAATGTGAATGACACCCTTGTCATCGCCAGTGCGCCGAAGAACCAGGAAGAGCTGATTGAATTCATCAAGGGCGAGGATAAAAATGCCTAAAAAGATCAAACCGAAGAAGCCTATCGTCTTAGCTGCACCGAGTGCTCTCGATGATCAGGAAGAGGAGATAACGGGTCCTCTTCTCATCTTAGGATATTTTGGAATCTTCCTTCTCTTCACCGGTGTTTTAGTCCTTCTTCCTCTTCTGATGCTCATCTTCTATCCGGAGGAAAGAGAGATGTACCAGGCTTTTCTGATTCCTGGTGCCTCTGCTTTCGGTGTGGGCGCTTTATTATCTTTAATAATATTCCGAAGGAAACAAGGAAAACTTACCGCAATTCAGGACCTGGTCCTATTGATCGGTGTCTGGATCCTTGTCATCCTCTTCTCCTCTCTTCCTTATCTATTCTACGGATACAGTTTCTCACAGGCATTCTTCGAATCCACATCCGGCTACACTTCCACTGGACTTACCATCATCAACTGGAACAAAGAGATTGTCGATTTAGGTAACAATACGACTGATGTCGCTTCCCATATGCTGTTCTTCCACCGCGCCCTTACGGAACTAGTCGGTGGCATTGGACTTGTGCTTGTCGTCTCCTCTGCTGTCAGCGAGAAATCCGGTCTTAACATCTATCTGCTAGAAGGACATAATGACAAGCTTCTTCCGAACCTTGCAAAGTCCGCAAGACTGATCTTTTCCTTATATTTAGGATATATCATCTTAGGTGGCGTCTTATATATCGCAGTCGGCGTGTCTCCTTACGATGCCTTTCTTCATGCGATGACTGCAGTTGCAACCGGTGGATTCTCCACCAAGAGCAACAACATCAACACGCTTGTCCAGGAAGTCAGCATCAATGGTGCTTGGAGAGGTGTCTCTGTGGAGATCATCTCCGAGATACTGATGCTATTGGGCGGCACGAACTTCTTCATCCACTATTCCTTATTGCGCGGAAAATTCAAAGTCTTAAGACACTTTGAATTTGCTGTTTTCTTCGCTATTCTCTTCTTCATCTGGCCATTCATGATTGTCGGTATGACACAGTACTATGGCGGAAATATCGGAGCTGGCTTCCGTTACGGAACCTTTGAACTCATCTCTGGCTTATCCACCTGTGGTTTCCAGGCTGTCGATTCCTATCAGGCCCATATCATCGGAAGCGGAACCTACGGCTATACAACACTTCCGTCCACATTAACACCGGTAGAAGCAACGACAAATTATCTAAACGGAAGCATGGTCATGTTCCCGAGTTATCTTCTCATACTCATGGGAATTTTGATGAGCATCGGTATGCAGAATGGTTCTACCTCTGGTGCTATCAAACAGAACCGAATCGCTTTGGCTGGCATAGATATCCTCTCTCGAATCCGAAGCGGAATCGTCGGTCCAGAAAGAAGAAAGGTTCAGACTATCTATCGATTCGGAACGAAGACTCGCATCGAAAAAGAAGAAATCACAGAAGCGGAGACCTTTATCGGATTCTATGTCTTCTTCCTCTTGTTGGGAACGACATTGCTCTCGACTGTCACTACTTCTCTCAATATCCCTCGCGGTGACGGAACAGGGACTAGTTATTCTTGGCTTGACTGCTTCTTTGAATTCTCGTCCTGTCTTGGTACCGTCGGCTTAGGATGCGGAATCACAAGCAATTCCACCATCGCCTCGATTCTCTGGATTGAAATCATCGGCATGCTTCTTGGACGTCTTGAAATCTTTGTTTACTTCACTCTGTTTGGAAAAATCATCCGTCATATCCGAAACAGAAAATACGTCTTCCGGGAAAACGCATAACATAGATTGAGGAAGCGGATAACCGCTTCCTTTTTCGTTGAGTTGATATTTTTGAAGAAATATCTTCCATTGTGAGATAATTGTAATATAATATCTCACAGTGTGAGGTGACTGATGAAAAAAGAACAATATTATCAACAGATGTTTCTTCTCACAAGGAAGATCAACGCTTACATCGAACACAACTCCCGTTTCAAATTATCCAAGGGAGAAGGTGGAATTCTCTGTGAGCTGAAGAAGCATCCGGATGGCCTTACTCCAGGCGAATTAGCCAAAAAGATGGATGTCGGTTCCGGCAGAATCGGAAACGCATTGAAAAACATGGAGAAAAAAGGCATCATTGTCCGTAAGGATGATGACATGGACCGAAGAAAGACTGTCGTTACGCTGACAGAGAAAGGTCTGTCGCTAGTCGATGAATGTCAGATTCGATTCGAACATCGGATGAACTATGTCATCGATAAGATGGGAGCAGAAACCTTTGAAAAATACCTTTCCCTATCCAAAGAATTCGTAGACGCTTTTATCCAATATTCTGATGAGGAGGACAACGCAAATGCTTAAACTATTACGCTATCTGAAGAAGAGAGACTGGTTTCTGATCATTGTCATTCTTGGACTTGCTGTGCTTCAAGTCTACTGCATGATGACATTGACTGACTATATCAAAGGCATCACACAGGCCATCACTTATCTCAACTATCACAACATGGGACCAACCAATTTCTTTTTGAGTTTTGCTACCGATGATGCTACAAAAGCCGCCATCGAAGCAGCACTCGGTTCATATAATTCCTGGGACCAGTTCACTGATCCTCTTGTCAAAAGTCTCTGCAGCGCTTTGACTGTCCAGGGACAGGACAGTTCCGCTGTGGCAACAATGATTATGTCTATCCGCGACGCAACCGTTGGAAACATCTGGTGGAATGCGGGCATGATGATTCTTTCCGCTACCGGAATGATTGCCGTGCAGACCGTGATATCTGTCATCTCCGCCTATATTGCATCGAGACTTGCCACTTCCATCCGCAGCGCATTGAACAATCAGATTTCTTCTTTCTCCTTGGCTGAGATCAACAAGTTCTCCACTGCCAGCCTTGTGACACGAGCGACAAACGATGTACAGCAGGTTCAGTTCGCTATTCTTCTTTCCTTCCGTATGTTCTTCCAGGCGCCGATTACAGCCATCTGGGCTATTGTGAAGATCAACGCCGTATCCTGGAAGCTGATGTTACCGACTATCGCGGGCGTCCTTCTTCTTGTCATCGGCATGGTTCTCCTTCTTGTTTTTGTCATGCCGAAGTTCAAATCAATGCAGAAGCTTATCGACAAACTCAACGGAATCACAAGAGAGAATCTCTCTGGCATCCGTGTCGTACATGCCTATAACGCGGAAGAATACCAGGAAGAGAAGTTCGCAAAAGCCAACACCAATCTTACAAAGACTCAGCTATTCACTGGTAATGCTATGGCGATCATGAGTCCATACATCACGATTATCATGAATGGCATCTCTATTGCAGTCTATTGGATTGGTGCCTATCTCATCAATGAGCCTAGCGAGACTTTGACCTATTCTGAGCTTTTGTCGTTCATGATGCTCTCCACTCAGATTGTCATGGCATTCATGATGCTTCTTATGATGTTCTATATGCTTCCGAGAGCAAGTGTCTGCGCCAAACGTATTCAGGAAGTCCTTGCTACCGAGCCTTCCATTAAAGATCCGGAAGAAGAGAAAAAGAGAACGGAAGAAGGAAGCATTGTCTTCAACGATGTCTCCTTCACCTATCCCGGTGCAGAGAGCGATGTGGTCGAACATATTTCCTTCTCAGCCAAAAAAGGTGAAACCATCGCCTTCATCGGTGCAACCGGAAGCGGAAAAACAACGATTGTCAATCTTGCTGACCGCCTCTATGACGTAAGAGAAGGAGAAGTCCTTGTCGATGGCGTCAATGTCAAAGATATGAAGCAGAGCACGCTCCATTCCCTTATCGCCTATGTTCCTCAGAAAGGGCTTCTCTTCAAAGGAACAGTAAAAAGCAACATCGCATTTGGCAATGTCAGTCTCAGTGAGGAAGAGATCAGAAATGCCGCTCAGATTGCAGAAGCGGATTCCTTCATTCAGCAGATGGAGCACGGCTATGAGTCTCCGATTGCGCAGGGTGGAAGCAATGTCTCCGGCGGTCAGAAGCAAAGACTATGCATCGCCCGTGCTGTCGCTATGAAGCCCGAGATCATGATTTTCGATGACTCTTTCTCCGCTCTTGACTTCAAGACGGACAGACAGGTGAGAGACAATCTGAAAGAAAAAGAGAAAGATATCACAAAACTCATCGTCGCACAGAGAATCGGTACCATCATGGATGCTGACCACATCGTCGTCTTAAGCGAAGGAAAGATGGTCGGATACGGGACGCACAAGGAACTTTTGAAGGATTGTGACACCTATCGTGAAATCGCCCTTTCGCAGTTATCTAAGGAGGAACTTGGCTTATGAGACATGGACCCGGTAAAATCGAAAAGATTGAAAAGAAAGACTTGAAGCACGTTTTTTCCAACATTTCTGCTTCGATGAGAAAATATCTGCCTCTTCTTCTCATCGCACTGATTCTTCTGATTGCTGGTGTTGTCATCTCCGTGACTGCACCGGACCAGCTGAAGGTGCTTACCAATACAATCAATGACGGAGCAGCCACAAAGAGCATCGACTTAGATAAAGTGAAAAAATACGGACTGATCCTTGTCGGCATGTATCTCATCTCCGCTACTAGCACCTTCTTCTCTGGCTTCATTATGAACGTCATCTCGATGCGCTATACTGAGCAGCTCAGAAAGCAGATCATCGCTAAGATCAACCGCGTTCCCTTACGCTATTTCGATTCCAGCAGCATCGGTGATGTCATGTCTAGACTTACCAATGATGTCGATCAGATTGGTCAGTCCATGCAGCAGTCTGTCTCTACTCTCTTCCAGTCTGTTTTCATGATCATTGGTGTTTTGATCGCCATGTTCATTTCCAGCTGGCAGTTAGCGTTAGTCTGCGTAGCTACCCTTCCTTTGATGATGATTGTCATCCTCTTCATCCTGAAGATTGCGGGACCTTGGTTCCAGAAGAGACAGGATATGATCGGTGATGTCGAAAGCGTCGTAGAAGAGAACTACAATGGTCAGCTTATCATCAAGGTCTTCGATTCTGCAGACCGCATCAATGAAGATTTTGAAAAGCATAATAAGGAATTAGGCACGACCCTCTTCAAATCCGAAATCTTTGGCGGTCTGATGCAGCCGATCATGAACTTCGTCTCCTATCTTGCCTATGCTGCCGTGTGTCTTACAGGCGGATTGCTGATGAACGCTCAGAGCAATGATCCTGCCACTGCTACTATCACCATCGGCACCATCACCGCCTTCTTATCCTATGTCAACCTCTTCCAGTCACCGCTCACTCAGATTGCACAGTCCTTGAACTCACTTCAAAGTGCAGCAGCTGCCGCAAAGCGCGTCTTCGAATTCCTCGGCGAGAAGGAATTAGAGGATGAATCCGGAAAAGAGAATAAGCTTCTTAAGGATGGAAACGAAACTGTACGCGGTGAAGTCACCTTCGAACATGTCAGTTTCGGATACGATGAGACAAGAGAGATCATTCACGATTTCTCCGCTGAGATCAAGCCTGGCATGAAAGTAGCCATCGTCGGTCCGACTGGCGCCGGAAAGACAACGATGGTCAACCTGCTCATGCGATTCTATGAAGTCGGAAAAGGGTCGATCAAAATCGATGGCATCGATATCAAAACGATGCCAAGAAGTGAAATCCACAGTCTCTTTGCCATGGTGCTTCAGGATACCTGGGTCTATGAAGGCACTCTCCGTGAAAACTTAGAGTACAACACCAAAGGCCTGAGCGATGAAGATCTAGACAACGCAATCCACGATGCCCACTTAGTCCATTTTGTCCGCTCACTGCCAGGAGGACTTAACTACCAGATTGAAGAAGACAATTCCATCTCCGGCGGTCAGAAGCAGCTCATCACCATCGCAAGAGCGATGCTGAAGAAAGCCCCGCTTCTCATCCTGGATGAAGCAACCAGCAATGTCGATACGAGAACAGAAGAGAAGATTCAGGAAGCGATGGACCGCCTCACCAAAGGAAAGACATCCTTTGTCATCGCACACCGTCTCTCTACCATCAAGAACGCGGATATGATTCTTGTCATGAAGGACGGGAACATTGTCGAACAAGGAAATCATGACGAACTGATGGAGAAAAAAGGATTCTATTACGGACTCTACAGTTCTCAGTTCGACCTCAATGCCGAAAACACAATTGACTAAAACACTTAGCGCCACAGTCAGAGAACTATGGCGCTTTTTGGATGAATCATTCTTATTGCATAGTTAGTGTATGCTAACTATAATAGAGATAAGGAGGTTTCCTTATGCTTCTATTCTTATCAGTACTGCTCGCTTTCGGCATCTTCTTTTCCGTTAATTCCATCCACAACTGTCTTTTAAAGGAAACAAAAAAGAAAAGAGCCCTTTATGAGCTCTTCTCCGGTTTGATTCTTTCCGCTTTGTCCTTATGCCTTATTGTTCTTATTTAGGCAGATATGGGTTTCATAAGACTTCTTAAGCGCAGCGAATGTCTCATCGCTTAAATCATGCTCGATCTTGCATGCATCTTTATATGCGGTCTCTTCTGAAACACCCAAGTCGATGAAGAAGTGACCGATCACTTCATGTCTTTCGTAGATCTTCTTGGCAATCTCTTCTCCGGAAGGAGTGAGATGAAGCGTCTGCTTCTGTCCGACAACAACATATCCTTTTTCTTCCAACTTTTTCAATGCGATAGAAACGCTCGCCTTGGAAAATCCCATTGAAGATGCAATATCAATGGCACGGACAGGATTCTTGCCATCCTCTGATAGCATCAGTATTCTTTCGAGATAGTCTTCTGAGGATTCGTTTGTGTTTTCCATAATATTCTTCCCCCCATCTGAAAAACATTGTAACATAGTCGAAAACATAAAACAAACGATTCACAATATCGATTTCAGATAGGATATCCATCATGAATCCAAAGATTGAAGTTTTGTTTAAGAAGAGAAAACGGAGTTTTCCTATCCTGTAAGTCAAATCTTGAAATCTTCTCTTTCATTTGTCGAAAGTTATCGAAACTACGATATTTTTTCGACTTTTTTCAATTAGTTAGTTGACTTTAACTATAGAGCGTCTATAATATGCATAGTTAGCCAACACTAACATACAAGGAGGACGTATGCCATTATTGATTGCACCAAAAGACATTGGACTGAAAGTCCTTCGCATCAGCTGTGACGATAAGACAAGAAAGCATCTTGAGACATTAGGACTTACAAAAGATACGATGCTTCAGCTTCTGTCAACCGATGCTGGAGCGGCCATCATCAAGGTTCATGATTCAAGGATTTCATTAGATCATCAGACTGCCTTATCCATCATGGTGGAGCCAGTCGCATAAAAGGAGGCAAGTTATGACACTGGAAGAAGTAGCTATTGGACAGACTTGCGTTGTCAGCAAAGTCAACGGAGAAGGTAAAATCCGTAGAAGACTCTTCGATATGGGAGTCACCGAGGGAACGGAAATATTCGTCAGAAAAAGAGCTCCTTTGGGTGATCCTATCGAGATTACGTTAAGAGGCTATGAACTCTCTTTGAGAAAAGATGAGGCAAGCCTTGTCGAAGTGAAGTAACACAGAAAGGAAAATTGAGATGTCAGAGAACAGTGAAAATCTGAATCAGCAGGCAACCCCTGTCAAAGATGATTCTCAAAAAAGAAAGCTGACCTTTGCGTTAGCAGGTAACCCGAACTGCGGTAAGACAACTTTATTCAACTCATTGACCGGTTCCACTGCCTATGTCGGCAACTGGCCGGGTGTCACCGTAGAAAAAAGATCCGGTGTCTATAAGAATAAGGAAGTAGGACAGGCCGACATCGTCGATCTTCCTGGTATCTACTCCTTATCTCCGTATTCTCCGGAGGAAGTCGTAGCCAGAAACTTTATTCTGGATTCCAAACCGGATTGCGTCATCAATGTCATCGATGGAACGAACATCGAACGTAACCTCTATATGACAACCCAGATTCTGGAAATGGATGTTCCGGTTGTCATCGCCATCAACATGATCGATGCCGTCAAGAAGAACGGCATGGATATCGACTGCAATCTATTGGAGCAGAAATTAGGTGTTCCGGTTGTCGCGGTATCCGCATTGAAGAGAGAGAATCTCGATGCTCTGATGAGAAAGGCAATCGCCACTGCCGAGATGAAGAGAGAAGGCACTTCCATCCTCTTCAATTCGGAATACGGAAATGTCGTAAAGAGCGCAAAAGCTGTTTACGAAGAAGCAGGCATTGAGAATCCGCTTTTCCACGCTATCAAAGGCTTGGAGAACGATGAGATTGAAGTTGAGCTTCACAAAGAGGAAGCAGTCAAAGTCAAAGAACTCTACAAAGGAGATGAGGACTTCGAGTCCATGTCTGCTGACAAGAGATACAAATACATCACCAATGAACTCTCTAGCTGCAAGATTGGTGTCAAGAAAGAGGTCGTGACTTCCGAGAAAGGCAAACTTTCCATTTCCGATAAAATTGATAAGGTTTTAACGAATAAATGGCTCGGTATTCCGATCTTCCTTCTCATCCTGTTCTTCACCTTCGAACTTACCTTCTCGGAAGACCTGTTCTTCGTCAATGCAGCTGGCGGATTCGGCGAAGACGGATTCAATTCCCCAATGGGATGGATTGGTGCCGGAAACGGTATCGAGTCTCCTGGCTTCATCTTAGCCAACTTCACCAACTGGGTGACCGATAAGATCACTACCCTCTTCTCCGATTACATCCTCAAGAATGCATCCGCTTGGGTATCAGGTCTGATCTGTGATGGTATCCTAGGCGGCATCTTCGCTGTCATCGGCTTCCTTCCGCAGATTCTTCTCCTGTTCTTCTTCTTCTCTTTGATGGAAGACAGCGGCTATATGGCACGTGTCGCCTTCATCCTTGATCGTCTGTTCAGAAAATTCGGCCTTTCCGGAAGAGCGTTCTTGCCGATGATCATGGGCTTTGGATGCGGTGTCCCTGCTATGATGAACACCCGTACCTTGACCACGGATAAGGAAAGAACTCAGACAATCCGTGTCATTCCGTTCTTCACTTGCTCTGCCAAACTTCCTATCATCACTGCAATCGCAGGTGTCTTGCTCAGCAAATTCAATATCAAAGGCGCTAGCTATATCACATTCAGCGTCTATGTCGCCGGTATGGCAATCGCTATCGTCTCTGTCCTCATCATGCATTCCACCACACAGAGAGAAAAGATTCCTCCGTTCATCATGGAGCTTCCTGCTTACCATCTCCCTCAGCCGCACGCTTTGGCTATCCATATCTGGGATAAGGCAAAACACTTCTTCAAAAAGACCTTCACCATCATTCTCTCTTCGACCATCTTGGTCTGGCTCTTCTCTAGAATCAGCTGGGACTGGACTTACTTAGGTCAGGAAGGCATCCTTTTCTCCTACAATGACGAAAACGTCTTATGGGCTATGTTAGATGGTTTCCGCGATGCTCTTGATGCCGGTACACTCAGCGATCAGGTTCAGGCTGCCGCTAACAGTCTTGTTGAGAACGGCCTCATGAACAAAGAGATGACTTTAGTCGACTACAATGCTGTCATGAAAGATGCCGTCTTAAAGGATGTCATCGGAGATTACTTCTCTACTACCGAAGTCATCCCGAATATGAATCAGTCCATCTTAGGCTCCATCGGCTGCTTCTTCGCTCCGTTATTCACACCGATGGGTTGGGGTGTCAGCTGTGCTTATGCTCCTCATGTCGTCACAGCAAATAGTGGTTCCTGGGCCTTCTCCGTCTCCGCTCTCACTGGCCTTGTTGCCAAGGAGAACGCAATCGGCACCTTCGGCACTCTTGCCTCATCCTTCAGCGGATTAGGACTTCCGGAAGGAGTCTTAGGCGCCATTGACACAGAAGGAGATGCCGGTATCGGTGCTGTCTCTGCCATTGTCAAGGCAACCTTCAATACCAATGCAGACGGTTCCTTAACCGATGAGCTTAAGACTACAGCTTCCCTTATTTCCTTCGTCATGTTCAATGTCACTACCATTCCTTGCTTTGCTTCTGTCGCTACTGCAAAATCTGAATTGATGAACCGCAAAGCCTTCTTAGGCACCATCGCCTTCTGGCTTGTCGGATCCTATATCGTCGGATGCCTCACCTATATGGTCATCGCCTATTGGTGGACAACCTTCATCGTCGTCGCTCTTCTTGCCGCTTTGTTTGTCTCACTCTTCTTCTACAATAAAAAGATGAATCAGAAAGAGGCCTTAGCCAACTGATGTTCACCTTAGCAAATACGACTGATATCGTTGCCATCACTGTCGTCGTCCTCATCTGTGCCGCCTTGATTGCTTACTTTGTCATCAAGAAGGCAAAAGGAGAGAGAATCGAGGACTGTGACTGCAAAGGAAAAGGCAAAGAGATGAAGGCCTATTATATGGCTGAGAAGAAGAAAGAAGAGAAGAGACGAAAGAAAGAGGAGAAGAAAAACTGTTGCTGCTGCAACAAGGATTCCGATACCTCTTGTTCTGATTAAGGCGAAAATGACTCTATAGGAGCCATTCGCATACCTCCAATCGAAATCCCGGGGATGACAGAACCCCGGGATTTTATTTTGTTCGCTTTTTATTGCTTAACAACTCTCTATAATAGGAGAAAGCGGATGGAATCGCATAAGCGGATAAGGAATCGATCGAAACATACATTCCTGCTGACTTTTTCCTTAACGTAATACAGTATCCGCTCATTCTCCAGATGCGGTGAGTAAAGATAAATGTTCTCTCTTCTAGCACTTCTATCCTGTTCTCTTCCATCTGATTCAATTCACAATAGGACTTAACATCCTTTTCGCTCATTTTCTTATCGATAGTCACAAACTCATAGAGAGAGGCAAGAAGGCCTTCCTTATTTCTTTTATGGATCAGCACTTCATCCTGATAGATAAACAGAAGAACGGTCTTCTCTTCTTCTTTCTTTTGTACCTTTTTGGATTTGACCGGATAATCCATTTCCTTATTGAATCTGTGAGAAAGGCAAAAAGAAGATAACGGGCATTTCTCGCATAAGGGTTTGCCGTTAGGAAGACAGACCATCTCTCCTAAATCCATCAAAGCCTGAAGGTAATCGCCTGGTCTATCTTCTTCCTCCTCTAAAAAGTATTTTTCCGCCTTCTCCTTGACGGACTTCTTTTTGATATCCTCTTCTGACATCGTAAGCCGAGAATAAATCCGAAGGAGATTTCCGTCAACAGCTATATAGTTTTTCTGATAACCGATAGCAAGTATCGCTTTTGCAGTATAGTCTCCAATTCCTGGAAGATTCCATAGTTCCTCCAGCTTCGATGGTATCTTGGAATCATACTTGTCTCTTATCGCAATGCAGGCTTTCTGAATGTTGCGGACTCTGGAGTAATAGCCAAGCCCTTGCCAGATCTGTTCTAATTCCTCTATGGGTGTTTTCGCGACAGCATCCACATCCGGATAATGGGAAAGGAATCGGAGATAGTATCCTTTCACCGCTTCCACTCTTGTCTGCTGAAGCATGACCTCACTGATATAGACATGGTAAGGAGACGGTTCTTCTCTCCACGGCAAAAATCGTCTGTTCTTATCGTAGTAGGATAAAAGGGCAGTGACATATTTTCTATTCATGTTTTCATTGTAGCAAGAAGGAGTCTCTATTTCATCGACAATGCTTCATGAGAGAAGCAACTTAAACAAAAGGCGAGGACTCTTATCGATAAAAAAGGTCTAAAAAACTCCTGGCCGGATAAACCAGTCAGGAGTTTTGAAGATTCAAAGATTAATACTTGTATCCTTCTTCTCTGATCTTAGCCTGGGCGGCAGCAAGTCTGGCGCCAGGGACACGGAACGGAGAGCAGGAGACATAGTCAACCTTGCAGGCCTGGAAGATAGCGATGGATTCAGGATCGCCACCGGCTTCACCGCAGATGCCGCAGTGGAGATCCGGATTGGAGGCCTTGCCTTCGCTGACAGAGAGAGCAATCAATCTCTTGACAGCCTCAGCATCGATGGTCTTGAAAGGATCAAAGTCGATGAGGTTGTTGTTGAGGTACTGATTGATGAAGGCAGAATAATCGTTTCTGGAGAAGCCATAGGTGAACTGAGTAAGATCGTTTGTACCATAGGAGAAGTAAGCAGCTTCCTTGCCGATTTCACCAGCGGTGAGAGCGGATCTAGGAGTCTCGATCATGGTGCCGACGATGTACTTCATCTTCTTGTCATAAGAGGATTCAGCGATGAGCTTATCGGCAACTTCGCTGACCAACTTCTTGACGAAGACGAATTCCTTGGCGGCGATGACCTGAGGAACCATTAAGGAAGCAACGATCTTGACCTTCTTTCCTGTCTTCTTGGAAAGATCTTCTTCGGCTCTCAAAGCGGCCTTGATAACAGCTTCCGCCTGCATCTTTCCGATTTCAGGATAGACAACATCCAAACGGCAGCCACGGAGACCCATCATCGGGTTGGTCATATGGAGCTGCTGGATTCTAGCCTTGACGGTATCGATGGTCTTACCAGACTTCTTGGCAAGATCAGCAATGTCTTCTTCCTTGATAGGGAGATATTCATCAAGCGGCGGATCGAGCAATCTGACGTTGATGTTGACACCGCCTAAAGCGATGTACATGTTGTAGAAATCCTCTTCCTGGAACTTCTCGAGTTTCTCGAGATACTTGACTCTTTCCTCTGTTGTATCGGAAAGAATCATCTGCTGCATGATGAAGAGTCTGTCTTTGCCACGGAACATATGTTCAGTTCTGCAAAGTCCAATTCCTCTGGCACCGAAACGGACAGCATTGAGAGCTTCTTCCGGTGTATCAGCATTGGCGAAGACCTTGATGTCGGCATACTTGTCGGCCCACTTCAAGACCTTGACGAAGTTGGCGTTGTCGCCACCTTCCTTGGTTTCGATAGCACCATCATAGATAGTACCAGTGGAACCATTGATGGAAATGACATCTCCTTCTTTATATTTATGTCCGCCTAAGGTCATGGTCTTTCCTTCTTCATCGACCTTGAGTTCGGAGCAGCCAGTGATACAGGTCTTACCGATCTGTCTGGCAACAACGGCAGCGTGAGAGGTCATACCGCCACGCATGGTAAGGATACCCTGAGCGACGACCATACCGCCTAAATCTTCCGGAGAGGTTTCGGCTCTGACCAAGATGAGCTGGGCCTTCTTGTCCTTACTAGCAATCTTAGCAGCATCTTCAGCGGAGAAGACAATCTTACCGACAGCGGCACCCGGGCCGGCGGCATTACCATGGCCGATGACAACAGCCTTCTTCTCGGCTGCATCGACAAAGGTAGGATGTAAGAGCTGATCGAGGGAACGAGGATCGACTCTCAAGAGAGCGTCCTTCTCATCGATAAGTCCTTCTTTGACCATATCAGTGGCAACCTGAAGACCTGCGACACCGGTTCTCTTGCCGTTACGGGTCTGGAGGAAGTAGAGTTTTCCGTCTTCGACGGTGAACTCGAAGTCCTGCATATCCTTATAGTGCTTTTCAAGCTTCTTAGCGGACTTGACAAGCTGATCATAGATGGCAGGCTGCTGTTCCTTCAATGCATCGATGTGCAAAGGAGTACGGATACCAGCGACGACATCTTCGCCCTGAGCTTCGATGAGGTATTCAGCGAAGATCTGGTTCTTACCATCGGTAGGCTGACGGGTGAAACCGACACCTGTGCCGGAATTCTGGTTCATGTTGCCGAAGGCCATCATCTGGACGTTGACAGCAGTTCCCCAAGAATAAGGGATGTTGTTCATCTTTCTGTAAAGATTGGCTCTGTCATTATCCCAGGAGTGGAAAATTGCCTTGACGGCAGTCATCAACTGATCGATAGGATCGGTCGGGAATTCTTCACCAAAGGTCTTCTTGTAGTAGGCCTTGTATTCCTTGATTAAATGCTTGAGGTCAGCAACTTCAACTTCAAAGTCGTTCTTGAGACCCTTGGCAGTCTTGATGTCATCGAGCATCTTGTCCATTTCATCTCTCGGATGTCCCTTAGCGATGTTTGTGAACATAAGGATGAAACGTCTATAGCAATCATAAGCGAATCTTTCCTTGCCGGACTGCTTGGCCAAAGCTTCAACAGTCTCATCGTTAAGACCAAGGTTAAGAATCGTATCCATCATACCAGGCATAGAGACTCTGGCACCGGAACGGACAGAGACAAGAAGCGGCTTCGGACCTTTTCCGAAGGACTTTCCGGTTCTGTGTTCAAGGGCTTTGATTCCGTCTTTGATCTGCTTTTCAAGCTTAGCAGGAATCTTTCTTCCGGAATCGTAATAGAGTGTGCAGGCTTCAGTAGAGATAGTGAAACCATCCGGAATGGTGATTCCGATATGGGCCATTTCAGCCAAACCGGCGCCTTTGCCACCGAGAAGCGGCTTTCCTAATCCGTAAGCATCACCAAAGGCATAAACATACTGTCCAGCAACATATTTTGTTCTGGGCTTTCTGCTGGTCTTTGCAGCAGAAACTTTCTTCACAACTTTCTTCTGTGCAGGCATTTTTTCCTCCTAAAAAATATATAGGTTTTGCACCTTCGATTATTTTAGCATACTGAAAATCATAATAAAATATACAAAAGCAATCTATTCCTTGTTTTTTTCGGAATTTTATCCCTTTTTCAATGTCTGTCAGACTAAATCTATAACGCTGAATTGAAAAGCAGAATCTTCAATCAGCATTTCCGTTGCATCCTTAGGCGTTTTTTAATGTGTTTTTCAAAGTCTACTTTTAGTCTACTTTTTAGTCTACTTTTTAGTCTACTTTTATACTAAAACAAGGGAAGGAATAAGAAATCAATCATTCATCAGACTAAAGTCATTTTCCGCCCAACCATCGAAATATTTGGCATAAAACACAATCTTCTCCAAGTTCCTTTGCTATATGCCAAATCAAAGTCTACTTCAAAGTCTACTTTTTAGTCTACTTTTTAGTCTACTTTTACACTGAGAATCGTTATTGGCAACTTCTAATACGGCATTCAGACGCTCCAGGTTCCACCATTTTTAGGACCGATTCTTTTGATTTTTCCATCATTCTGCAATGCTTTTACGATTTTCTTGACTCCGCCAAGGCTTAATCCGACGTCGTTAGCACATTCCATCAAAGTGGAATCAGGATGATCAATAAGATAGACCAAAACTTTGCGATGCGATTCTTTGATTCCATCATCACCAGAGGCATTATTCTTAATCGTAATAGCATCCGGCACAAAGGCAAACGGTATCGTCACCAAAACCATGTTTGACGAAAAATCAAACGCTTTCTTTGTATAGTGCTTAACAATAGTCGGGATTCCATGTCCGCTTTGCTCTGCAAATGCAGAGACAGAAAATATCTTGAAGAGAGACGGATTGACCGGTTTGCTTTTTCCCATGAAGAATTCATCATAATCCATATTGAACGGAAGAGACCCATAAGAAGAGATTTCAATACGGTCATCATAGACAAAAACCGCAGGCGGAATCATATGCAGCCAATCGTTATGAACCACCGCATTGATCCAAGCTTCTCTGAAACATTCGTAATCAAACAGATTTTTTTCAATTCTCTTTCCGTCTGAGAGATCCACTTTCGTGACATTCATCGCTTTTACATGGTCCAATACCGCTTGGCAGGAAGCCAACAACGATTGATTGCCAAATTCTGTGCGGCTGGACATATAGGATTTATTAACGCCATTGAATCGGACAACTTTGATGGATATATCATTCCTGTCACTTAGAAGAAGGGCAACATAATTGTATTGCCCATTGGAATTGAGCAGATCATAGCCTTCCAAAAATGATTTCTCATTTCTGACATGAATGCCGTTCACGGAAAAATAATTGTAGAGATAGTCAAAGGATAATTTCTGCTTCGGTGAGCAGGTTTCCTTCAGTGTATCAAAAGACCCATGTGCCATTGCTCTTCTGATCATTGCATTATCCATTTGATCATCAGATTTGACGTTTCGAATATAGAACCTTCCTCCACAGCTATATGGAATATCCGTTCCACTAGCCTTCAGAACCAAATATTGTTTCCCGTCATCTGATGTTATTACATCGATTTCATAGGATGGCTTAGGTTGAACAAGAAGTGCTATTCTTTCACGGACATCATCAAGACTTCTATTGCCTAATTGAATGCCTTTGACATTGCCATTGTCATCAACGCCGAAATTGACAATAGCGTGATAATGTTTGTTAAGCATAGAGGTCATTGATTTGATGCCTTTGTCTAACTGAGAAAGGCTCTCTTTGTGTTCCTGATATTCCGATTCTGTGCCTAGATTCATATTGTTCAGCTCCTTGAATATTAGTATACTTCAAAGTCTACTTTTAGTCTACTTTTTAGTCTACTTTTATACCAACATGAAACGGATCCGGACAGGATTCACTGGTATTTCCGATACGGATAGAGATATTCTTCTACCACTATTTCATATAATATTCGTGTCACTTCATTTTCTATTTGATTTTTCGATATCCGTTCACTAAAATAAGCACAAGAAGTCATTCGGGACACGAGGAATATTTACGAAGATGATCCATCAAAAGCAAAACATACAAGAAGACCATTGGAAAGGAGACTGTAATCTATGAATCAGAAAAAATCAGATTTTGCAAATTCCTTATACAAGGTCATGCAGACGAAACCATTTCCGGAAATCACGATCTCTGATCTTTGCACTGGAATCAACTGCACAAGACAGAATTTCTATTACTACTTCAAGACGACAAGAGACTGTCTTGCCTTTTACATCAGGGAATCCATAAAGAACAGAATCAAAGACACTCATCTCATCACGGACACTTTCACTCTGATTGAAACAGACAAGGAGATGATTGAGCTCTGCAATAAGTACAATGAGACAAAGGATGTCTACTGGCAGGTCTTAGCGACGCAGCTGAAGAAACAGATGGACATCATTCTGACGAAGAAACTTGTCGATTATCTGTCTTTGCATTCGGAGCAGAAAGATATTGTCCTTACCTTCTTTGTCTATGGAATCTTAGAAGAAGGAAAGCTGTATGCCAACAACAGCTACGGTGAATCAAAAGAAAAATATGTCGAATACTGCAAAGCGCTTTTAGGCACTTATGATGAGCTGAGAAACAAAGTCAAGAAAATAGTCTGCATCTAAATGAGATATAATCAGAAAGATGAAACGAGGTGAGAACATGAACAATGCCGATTTTGATTTTTGCTGTCCGACCAAAATCTATTTTCGCAATGAAGGAGTTTCCGAGATAGGAAAGATCATCAGAGAGGATTATTCCTTCCGTAAAGTGTTTTTTGTCTACGGAGAGCATTCCTGCAAAAAGAGCGGGCTCTATGACAAAGTGACTGACTCCTTGAAAGAGAATGGCATCGAATATAGAGAATATTCCGGAATCCGTGCAAATCCGGATGTCGAAGATGTCAAAGCAATGGTTTCCCTGGCAAGAGAATTCAGGCCTGACCTTATCTTAGCCTGTGGCGGAGGAAGTGTATTAGATGCTTCCAAGTCTCTTGCCCACGCCTACTTCTATGATGGAAATCCTCTTGATTTCAACAAACATGTCATTGAACCTCTCCACGCACTTCCAATCGCAACGATTATAACGCTTTCTGCTTCTGGAAGTGAGATGTCAGACTCCTGTGTCATCTCGGACAGGAAGCACGGATTTAAGGCTGGATTCAACTGCCCGAGCAATTATCCGCTCTTCTCCTTGATGGATCCCTCTTTGACTCTCTCTGTTCCTCCTTACCAGGTCGGAATCGGACTTGCCGATATGTTCTCCCACAGCTTAGAAAGATACTTTTCCCCTTCGAAGGAATTGGAACCCTCCGATGAACTGGCTCTTGCCATTATGAGAAGCATCGTGTCAACAAGCTATTCCGTACTAAAGAATCCTTCTGATATTCAGGCCAGAAGAGCCATGATGATCGATGGTGCATTGGCACACGATGGCTTCACAAGCTTTGGAAAGAGCAAGAGATTCATCGTACATAAAGCAGAGCACCGCCTGAGCGGACATTATCCAGAGCTAGCGCATGGACAGGGAATTGCTCTCCTTCTTGTTCCTTATCTGTCAATCAATAAAAGGTTCTTCCATGACAAGCTGATCCGCTTTGGGAAAACTGTGTTTTCTTTAGAAGGAAACATCGATGAAAACGATAGCATCCATGCTTTGGACGTATGGATTCACACTCTTCCGATTGTCCAGTCTTTTGACTCTTTGCCATTTGCAATAGCCAAGGAAGATATCGATAAAGCATTGGATACTCTGAAATTGACGAATTAATTAGAGACAAATTGTCTTTCGATATCATATAATACTTGTATGTTCGTGTGCTAAACAATAAATGGAGGCTTTATTCTATGGAAGAAAAAAAGAAAAAAGAATGCCCTAGGAACTCGATACTCGATTACAACCTTTCCTGGGGATTGATGTTAGTCTATTTAGGATACCTTCTCGGTATCTGGTTTGCTCAGCAGGCTTCGAAGGAATACATCCCGAATGGATATAGCGGTGTCCCTTACTTCCTCACTTCCATCATCCTCGGTGTTGTCCTTACCTTCCTCTTCTACAACCTTGGCAAGATTATCTTTGCAAAGATTGCCGGATACTATGTGAGCTATGTCAAGATCCTTGGCTTCCTCATCGACAAGTCCAACGGAAAGGCAAAAGTGAAGTATGACATCCTTTCCTTCTTCGACATCTCCATGCAGTTTGCTCCGAAGGATGATGATGTCAAAAAGAATCCGAAGATGATCTTCTTAGGCGGATTCATCGCTGAGTTCATTCTTGTTGTCCTTGCCATTGTCCTCTTCTTCGTCTTAAGCTTCAATCAGGTCAAGACAGCAAAATCCGCGGTTGGATGGACTGCCTTGTTCATCATGTCATACGGCTTCCTTACTCCTTTATACGAAATTCTTCCTTTCCGTCAGGATTATCCGACCGATATGTTCAACCTTCTCGTCACCGCCAAAGAGGATGACAAGATTGCCTTCAACGTCTACTCCATCAACAGAAAGAATGAGCATGCCGGCAAAGACTATCTTCCTTACGAATTCGAAAACTATGACTCCTTCTATAAATGCCGTGTTCTGCACGCCAACTATTTAGATCACCTTTATGCTTCCAGACTTGAAAAAGCCTTCAATGTCTTAGAAGAGATGCGCTACTACAACAAATACCTCAATGACTCTGACCGTTATCTTCCCTATGATGAGATGATCTATCTCCACTTCTTCATCAATGATGACAAGGGTGCAGATAGCACATATCTCAGCATGAAGAAGGATGACAAGAAGATTGTCACCTCTCCAGAAGTGTTATCCGATTACAGAACTGCAGTCCTTGTCGCTGGTCTCATCTCTTCCGATATGGAGAAGGTCAAAGAGATCCACACCAAGTTCGATTCCGTCATCAAAGCCTATGGAGACAATCCGTCCACGAGAGTCACGAAAGAGAATAAGCTCTTCCATGACGCCATCGATAAGATTCAGAAAACAAAGCCAAACGCTCAGTTATAAGTATCAGCCAGGGTTAAAATCCTGGCTTTTTCTATACATTTTTCAGTTTTTTCTTGAAAAACTGAAAATAAACACTATACTAATTTCGCATGGGGATGTTCCGGTTTCGACAGGCGGGAACGACTTCTGAGGGCAGTGGGATGGTCTCCTTATCGACCGACACAATTACAAGTGCCAATAAACCTGTTATGTTCCGTGCTCCGGCCATGATGGCCTGCGCTGCCTAATCTATTAGGTATTAGCTAGCGCCTTTCGCAGATCTGCGGATCTGCTGCACACCCCGATTTCATCTTTTCATTTCATGACGTCGGGACTTTAGAAATGAGCTCAGGAAGAAGCTTCCTTTCCTTCTTCCTGCGACATAAGGAAGGATCGGGGATAAAAAGTCTGCCAATGAACTTTGACTCCCTTAACCGATCATTGGATAAACTGTAGTCCTCGCTAGAGATTCTCGTTTGGACGCGGGTTCAACTCCCGTCATCTCCACCAAAAGAAAAGGAGACGAACACCAGTTGCATAATAGGTATATATTATGTTCCTGGACACTTCGTTGTAAGGGCACAGATGGATGTAGCCCGTAATAGAAAGAAGAAATAGTAGCAGTCGCTACTATTTTTTTATAATTAGATATTTCGCCATTTATTTGTATACGTCAATTCTGAGCACTTCGAAAACACTTGAAAAGCCCTCCCGCGTCTGC
>CAVJZP010000014.1:0-42079 GCA_963654365.1 Oscillospiraceae bacterium | reverse complement strand
CTGAAAAACCGGTCAAAAACCTGCTAAACCATCCACCAAGTGCACCATTAGTCGGAAAACAATCATTTTTGCACTGCTTTTCAAAAAATATAAGGCGATTGCCTTCCAATCATCATTTTTTTAATATTTCTATGTAACCGCTTCCATGATAATATTTTCTAAATAAAAACTGTGTCCTCACAAGAAGACACAGTCTGAAGCAGATGATCAGTCAAACTTCCAGTCAGTCAACGGTTTTCCGTCGATATCAGTAAAGGAACCAGAAGCAATCATAATGACATCAATCAAAGTTCCGATACCGAAGAGTCCACCAGTCAAGAGCCAAAGCACACCTGTACCAATCTTACCGACATAGAAACGATGAATGCCAGAAACGGCAAAGAATCCTAATCCTGCAAAGATCAAAGCAAGACCTCTGGACTTGTCAGAGTCATTGCCGGATGAAATCTTTGTTCCGTTCGCAGAATAGAATTCTGTCTTTGTATAACTAGTATTTGCCCCTTGCAGATCTTCTCCACAGTATGGGCAGAACTTTGTTCCATCGTCTACTTCTTTACCACATTTTTTGCAGAACATAACTGATTTTCCTCCTTATTATCCTATCGTATAAAACATATTGACTGCTGGCTGAGGTCCAGCCATGCCTAAAATCAGAACAAGGAACCAAAACAAAATAGCAACAATCGATAGGGAACCTAAGACAATTCCGATGATACCTGTGATTTTTCCTACTTTGGAATAAGACGTCTTATTCGTTGCCTTTTTGGAGAAGACACAAGCAATAATGCCTAAGATGAAATTGAAGAACGGAATGATCAAAGAAAGAATGCCACATACCATGGATACCAATTCATATTCTTTGTCTACTTCATTTTTATGACCGGCATCCTCTTTAGCAGACACTATCTTTCCGTTTTCAATCTGAGCTCCACAGTTAGGGCAGAACTTCAGATCATCCTTCATTTCATGACCACAATTTGGACAGAACATTTTTACCTCCTAAAATCTAACATCAATTTCATTATAGTACAACGAAGAATAGAAAAGAAGACCTGCATTTGCAGGTCTTCTATCATTGACAGAATTACTTCTCGAGTCCGCCGTAACGGAGGATATCGTGATATCTTCTTTCAGCGTACTTTCTGTTCTTCTCGAAGAGTTCTTCCGCATGATCCGGATTGACTCTCGGAAGCTGAGAATAACGAGTAGAGGTGAGCAAGAAGTCTTTGATCTTGGAGAAGTCAGGTGTCTTTCCGTACATCTTAAGCGGAGATTCACCCTTTTCAGCAAGACGAGGATCAAAGGTATAGGTGAGGAAGTAACCGCACTCGACAGCTAACTTTTCCTGCATCATGGAGTTGGCAAGGCCGCCTCTGATACCCTGTTCCTGGCAAGGCGCATAGCACATGATGAGGGAAGGTCCATTGTAGGATTCTGCTTCCTGCATCGCCTTGATGGCCTGTGTTGGGTTAGCGCCGATGGCGATAGAAGCGACATAGACATGATCATAAGCCATAGCGATCAAACCGAGGTTCTTCTTTGCTGTCTTCTTACCGGAAGCTGCAAACTTGGCAATCTGGCCGGTCTGTGAAGATTTGCTGGCCTGTCCGCCGGTGTTGGAATAGACTTCCGTATCGAGAACGAGGATGTTGACGTCATCTTCCGAAGCGATGACATGATCCAATCCGCCGTAGCCGATATCATAGGCCCAGCCATCACCGCCGACAATCCAGACAGACTTATCGAGAAGATCATTCTTCATCGGTAAGAGAGCCTTGATGCCTTCGCAGGCAGATTCATTGATAAGATGGAGCATCTTAGGAAGAATCTCACGGATATGCTTCTTGTTCTTGATGTTGGCAACATAGTCATCCAAGACTTCTTTGAGTTCCGGTTCAACCTTATCTGCATTATCAAGGATGATGGTGCAGATTCTCTGGAGTTTGAAGTCTGTGGCAAGTCTCATGCCATATCCATATTCCGCATTGTCTTCGAATAAGGAGTTCGCCCAGGCAATACCTTCATTGTTCTTGTTGGTAATGAAGGGAGTAAGAGGAGTAGAACCGTTATAGATGGAGGAGCAGCCAGTTGCATTGGCGATGAGCATATCAGGTCCAAAGAGCTGAGAGGCAAGACGATAATACGGAGTCTCACCGCATCCTGCACAAGCGCCGGAGACTTCCTGATAAGGCTTATAGAAGGCGACTTCCTTCAATGTGCCAGCAGGATAGAAACCAGTTTTGGGTTCCACATCCTTATAAAGGATTTCAGCGGCTTTCTCATGTTCGCTCTGAGTCTTGGCATCGACCATCTTCAAAGCCTTATGGGCTTCCATGACAGTCTTTCCGTTCTCATCCTTGACGATATTTCCGTTCTCATCTTTCTTCGGAGTCATCTTTCCAGGGCACTGATTGACGCATAAGGAGCAGCCAACACAGTTCATCGGAGAGACCTGAATACGGAACTTGAGTCCTTTGACGTTCGGTCCGCCTAAGGCAGGAAGAACATCTCCTCTTTCCTCTTCCGGAAGTTTCTCTAAATCAGCATCATCCAACAGGAAGGCACGGATTGTCGCATGAGGGCAGACAAAGGCGCACTGGTTGCACTGGATGCAGTTTTCCTTATCCCAGACAGGGACACGGTCAGCGATAGCTCTCTTTTCACGGAAGGTGATGTTAGGTTCCATGGTTCCATCTTCCAATTCGCCATGTCTGAAGGCAGAAACAGGAAGAGAATAACCATCCAAGTTGCCGATGACGGCAACATAATTATCCCAATAATCCCAAGCGTCATCTGCAGGCATCTTAAGGTTAGCATTGACTGAGAGATCTGCCCAGGCAGGATCGACTGCGACTTCACGAAGTCCATCGGTACCAGAATCGATGGCCTTATAGTTCATCTCAACGACATCCTGACCTTTCTTGGCATAGGTCTTGGCTGCGAACTTCTTCATCCAGGCATTGGCCTCTTCATAAGGCATGATCTGAGGATTGAGATAGAAGAAGGCAGACTGGAGAATGGTGTTGGTATGACGTCCCATGCCGATAGCCAAAGCAATCTTATTGGCATCGATAACATAGAACTTGATCTTCTTTGCGGCCATTGCCTTCTTCATGCGGTTAGGCATAGACAAGGCAAGCTGTTCATCGCTCATATTGGTGTTGAGCAAGAAGGTTCCACCTTCCTTGAGGTTGGAAAGCATATCATACTTGAAGATATAGGAATCCAAAGAGCAGGAGACGAAGTCAGCATTCTCAACATAGTATGTGGAATGAATCGGAGTATGACCGAATCTGAGGTGGGATCTTGTGACACCACCGGATTTTCTGGAGTCATAGGCAAAATATGCCTGTGCGTACTGATGAGTCTCATCGCCGATGATCTTAATGGAGGACTTGTTGGCACCGACTGTACCATCCGAGCCTAATCCATAGAAGAGGCAGGAAGTATAGTCGTGAGCGATGATGTAACTCTCATCGGCAGGAATGGAAAGATGAGTGACATCGTCTTCGATTCCGACTGTGAATCCAGTCCAGGTCTTCTCAGCATCGAGGAAATCATAGACACCTTTGATATGCTTCGGAGCAGTATCCTTGCTGGAAACACCATATCTGCCACCTAAGACCATGATGTCATTTCTGCCACCCTGTTTCAAAGCGGCAACTACATCGAGATACAAAGGTTCACCATCAGAGCCGGGTTCCTTAGTTCTATCCAAGACAGCAATTTTCTTGACAGAGGCAGGAATAGCATTTAAGAGATGTTTGACAGAGAATGGACGATAGAGGTAGACCTTAATAAGACCAACCTTCTCGCCCTTCTTCAGAAGGTCATCGACAACTTCGGTTGCTGTCTCAGTGACAGAACCCATGGCGATGATGATCTTCTCTGCTTCCGGATCTCCATAATAGACAAACGGAGCATAGGATCTGCCAGTGGCCTGGCTGACCTTATCAAAATATTCGCAGGCAACATCGACAATCTTGTCTTCGTGGATGTTCTGAGCTTCTCTGCCCTGGAAAGTGATATCGTCATTTTCCGCGCCACCTCTTGTGACAGCGTGTCCATGAGGATTGAGAGCTCTCTTCTTGAAATTATCGACAGCATCCTGATCCAGGATCGATTTCCAGAATTCATCATTGACGAATTCCACGTTCTGAATTTCATGAGAGGTTCTGAAACCATCAAAGAAGTGAACGACAGGAGTAGAACCCTTGATAGCGACAAGGTGAGAAAGAGGAGCAAGGTCTGCAACATCCTGAACGGACTGAGAGCAGATCATCGCAGCACCGGTCTGTCTGACCGCATAGACATCACCGTGATCGCCGAAAATGGAAAGGGAACGGCTTGCCAAAGATCTTGCAGCGCAGTGCAAAACGATAGGAAGCTCTTCACCAACCCACTTATAGATATTCGGAATCATAAGAAGGAGACCCTGGCTGGCTGTATAGGTCGTAGCGAGGGCTCCGCCCTGAGCAGCACCGTGGACAGCACCAGAAGCACCGGCTTCCGACTGCATCTCCATGACTTTGACAGTATCGCCAAAGAGATTCTTCATTCCTTGTGAAGCATAAACATCGACATTTTCGGCCATAGGGGAAGAGGGAGTAATAGGATAGATGGCAGCGACTTCAGTAAATTTATAAGAACCTAAGGCAGCCGCAGTATTGCCATCGACAGATTTAAATGAGAATTTTTCTTTTTCCATAAACATCCTCCAATGTTAGATTCTCTACTATTTATTATAGTAGCAAAACGCTTACATTGAAACGATTTTTCGTTGAAAATGACCTGGGACGTCTAATATAGAGCAAACAAAAACAATGAGATTCATGACCATAAAATAAAAAAGGCACCCAAAGAGGTGTCAGCAGGTTCTGATGTCGTGAATAGATGTATTCCCCCAAATAATTGATTGGATCTCTGTCTGCTTTTATCTAGCGTGTATGCTAGAAAAAAGTTCCAACATTAGAACTCTTTCACTCTGTTATTCATCTCCAATGCTAACGATGTAGAGACGAATGAAAATATTATAGCGAAACAAAAGGAAAAAAGATAGCATTTTCTTGCAAGGGCTTACATTTTGAATAATTCATAACACTAAAAATAAGTTGAAAAAAGATATTTTTTCTGATTTTTCTTTATTTTAGATTGTTTTTCGCATAAACCTTGTACTCAAAAACTTTTTTCACCTTTTTCAGAATACTGAAAATTGTATCTATCTAACCTTAAAATAACTTTAAAAATGATAACGATTTCATCTTTTCCCTTGCATCTATAATATGAATAGATTATCATATGAACGATAATTCATATGTAAGGAGGCTCATATATGGCTTGCAAACACTGTCACCATCATGAATGTGATGAGAAAATAGAAAATGAAGACGGCGAAAAGAAAGAAAAGATATCCAATCTTATCTTCTTTCTGTTTGGTCTTGTCTTCCTCATCGCCGGATTTGTTTTAGAGAAAATAGGTGCCGCAAAAGATCCTGCAGCCTATCAGGAAATCTCTTGGTCCTTATTCAAAGAGAGAGAATTCTATTCCACTTATTCTTTCTACTCCGCTCTTCTCTATACAATCGGATATATCCCTTTATTGATCAAGACCCTTCTCTCCTGCATTGAAGAGATGAAAGAAGGGGAAATCTTCAATGAATTCCTTCTGATGATTGTCGCTACTATTGGAGCTTATTGCATCAATCAGTATCCAGAATGCCTCTTTGTCGTTCTCTTCTCTATCATCGGTGAGATGCTAGAGGATTATGCAACATCCAAATCCAAAAACTCCATTTCCAAATTGGTCAACAATATGCCTTTGTTTGCACACTATGTCGATGAAAACGGAACCATCATCGAAAAAGATCCGGAGGAACTGAAGGTAGGAGATATCATTGAAGTCAGGCCAGGTGAAAAAGTCTCTGTCGATGGCATCATCGTAAAAGGAGAATCCTCTTTTGATCAGTCTTCCTTGAACGGAGAATCCATGCCTGCCGACAAAAAAGAAGGAGATACTGTCTATTCAGGAAGCATCAACATCTCCTCTTTGATTTACTTGAAAGCAGAGAAAGAATATAAGAATTCCACTCTCAGCAAAATCATGGATTTAGTCGAAAACGAACAGGAGAAGAAAGCAAAATCTGAAAAACTGATCACCCGTTTTGCCGGTGTCTATACCCCGATTGTCATGGCGATTGCCGTCTTAGTCTTCCTCATTGGTTTCGGAGTCACCGGATGGGATTTCCAGAACGGAGGAAAAGAATGGCTATACAGAGCCTTATCCATCCTTTTGATCTCCTGCCCCTGTTCCCTTGTCATCGCTGTTCCGATTGGATTCTTCTCTAGCATCGGTTCTGCATCCAAATTAGGCATCCTCATCAAAGGTTCCATAGCCATTGAAAACCTAGCCAAAACAGATACGAACATCTTCGATAAGACAGGAACACTCACTGAAGGAAAATTCGTATTGAAAAATGAGCCGAAGGAAGATTATCTTCAGATTGCGGCCTCTTTAGAGGAAAAATCCACTCATCCATTAGCCAGTGCCATCAAAAATGCAAACAAGAAGGAACTTCTCCCTATCGACCATTTAGAGAATATTCCCGGAAAAGGAATCAAAGGAGTCATCAACTCTCATACTTATCTGATCGGTTCTATCGAACTGTTGAAAGAAAACAATATCGAAGCAAAGACAGAAGAGACTCCTTATAAAGTCCTCTATCTTGCCGAAGTCGGTGTCGGACAGTTAGAAGCCTTCGTCGTTGCCGACAAAGTCAAAGATCAGAGCAAAGATGCACTGCATTATCTCAAAGAAGAGCATTCCAAAACCAACGCCGTACTCTCCGGAGATGAAAAGAAGATTGTCCTTGCCGTAAAAGAGGAAGTCAAAGCGGATGAAGCATACTATGAGCTTCTGCCAGAAGAGAAACTGAATGAAATCAAAAAGATGAAAGAAGAGAAGAAAAGAGTTATGTATGTCGGAGACGGCATCAACGATTCACCGAGTCTTCTTGCCAGTGATGTTGGTATCGCAATGGGAGGTCTTGGAAGTGATGCCGCCATTGAAGCCAGCGACATCGTCATCATGGATGATAACCTCTTAAAGGTTGCCGAAGCAAAAAGGCTCTCCAGAAAAACACTCTCTGTCGTTTACTTAGGCATCTTCCTATCCATCTTCTTAAAAGTTCTCGTTATGGTGCTGGTTTCAGCCGGCATCTTAGGAAACTATGCTATGATTGTCTCCTCTATATCCGATACTGGTGTCATGGTAATCTGTGTCCTCAACGCACTGAGAATGCTGTTCTATAAACCAAAATACATCAAGACTCCGAAGAAAGCATAAGATCTGTCAGAATGCTGCGTCGTGCATCTCAATCAATTGTAATCCTATAAAGCAAATCTCTATTCAGAATGTCTATCAGCATATCGCTATAAGTAAATCAAAACAGAAGCGGAGGGCATGTGAACCTCCGCTTTTTGATCGGTGTAAGTTTATATCTGCCGTGTTGCAAGGGCGATTACAAATCATCATTTTGTAATCGTATAAGTTTTCATAAGTCAAACAAAAAAAACGAAACAAAATTCGTAAAGCAAAAAAGTGTTTGAATATTGCTTTTTATGACTTTGTTTTTTTCCACGTCTTCGGAGTCACAAAGCACTGACTCTTATACCATTCCGCGCCGTCGTCGTGATACCAGTATTCGATGTCAGCGTTGTCGATAGACGTGGCCCCGCCCTCTGCGTAAGGATCGGTCGGGCTATAGAATGCCAATTTCCACCTCTCGATTTGCTCGGCAGTTCCATATTGCTCCCAAAGGGCACCATCCACGTCGGACAAAAAATACTGATACGTAGTGCTGAGTGTTAGGGTGTTGTTAACAAAGAAGGAATAATGTTTTTCAAAAGACCGATAACCGTAGTATATCTTTTCAGGGGCGTTGTCGCTTGCCATCAAAGCATCCATGAAAGTGGCGTCGACGCGACCGCTGACCACCCACTCTTTGTATTTTGATTTGTTGATGACGGTAAGCGTTTTGTCTTTAACGCCTAATAGAATGTTTCGTCCACTCTCTTCATCAACGATGTAATCAAAGTTTTCGAATTCAAATTTCTTCTCCCAGGTCGCATACAGTGTGATGTCACCACCACAGGAAGTGTCGATTTCAGTCACCTTCCTTCCTAACTCGTCCTCCAATCCTGCAAAATGGTAGTCTGTCGTATCTTCAAGAGGCAAAAGTTCAATCGGATCCATTGTAACGCTGAAGATCTCTGGATTGGATTCATTCTTTCTTCCGAATTTGGAATCAACATAGGTGACTGTAAACGTATCATCAAACTTTCCCTGCAACACAAGATCTCCGGTAGAGCCTGTCGGTATGTAGTTCATCACCAGGCCATCCTTCTCCCAGCATCTGAAACGATATCCTTTCAGAGTATAGGAGACCAAAGGCAGGTTCTCATCCTCGACCGTATAAGAAGTGGGAAGCTCTGTTGTGTCCACATTCAGGATCTCATCATTCGGTCCCTTGTAGGTGATGGAATAGGATACCAAAGACTATTTGGCATAAACCGTCATGTCCTGCCGGATGGTTGTGTCAACGTCAAAAGGAACCTTCCATGCATTCTCGTCCATGTACCAGCCATCGAAGGAATATCCTTTCTTCTCCGGGGTCTCCACATCAGAGACGCTTTCCCCTTCCTTCACAGTACAGATGTCACAGATCTTGGAATTGCTAACGAAGGTCACATTATAGGTGCGAGCAGCAACACTACAGCCAGAAGAGCTGCTTACATCAGCAGCAGATGAATCTGTGTTTTTCGTATTTCCGGAACATGAAATCAGAACGGAACCAAAAACAACGGCTATCGTCGCCAATACGGATAATCTCGGTAATATCTTTTTCATACTTTCCTCCTGTAGAATAAACAGGTGAGAAGTCCATTCTCCATACAAAGGGGAAGCTCTGGTTTGTTCGTTCATTTATTTGATAAATCGGCACTGTGTCAAGAATCCATTTTTTCGATAAGAAGTCTGACATTGACAAATCGTTCTCAAAAAAAGTCCTGATTCCTTGTTTCATAGGGGACTCAGGACATTTTCAGATGACCGAATTTACAATAGTGAATCTTAGAAGAGAGGATCACTCTTTCTCATCCATTTCTTTGATTGGAGTAAGTCCGACAGTATCGGTAATTGGAAGAGAAATGATGATTCCCTGACCTTTGGTTCCAATACCAGCATCATCGTAGATCTTCTTCATGACGGCATCTTTGATGCTCTTCTCAACGACGATGAAGACGATTTCCTTTTCCGGCTGAATGACAACGCCATAGAACTTTGCAAGTTCCGGATTTCCAGTGCCTCTGGCAACGGAAATGGTTCCGCCTTTTCCGCCGGCGGCATTGGCAGCATTCATGACCAAATCGGTCGAACCCTTATTGACGATGGCAAGGATCAATTCATATTTCTGATTATTATCTGTCATTTTCCGGTTTCCTCACTTTCTTATTCTGATCAGCTAAGAACTTATAGGCTGCGATTCCGCTGACGGAATCGATTGGACAGCTGAAGGCGATGCCTTTGGCTGCTCTCGATATTGTAAATCTTTCCTTTGCTATGTTGAGAATCTCTTTTACCTGCTCTTCACGGCAGATAGTAAGCATGATTTCCTTCTTGGTGGAATCAATGCCTAAGATATTTCGATACTGTTCCGGTGGCATGGAATAGGAGTAGAGAACCATCGACATACTGGCACCGACTTCATTGTAGGCGTCAACATAGAAGGCTGACTGGCCACGGTTCACAATCGTGAATACGACAGAAAGGGAATGAATCTCTTCTCTTTTCTCAAAGGGAGCTGCATTCCCTTTCTTCTCTTCTTTATCGATTGTCTTGATCTTTTTGAACAGTTTCATACTAGGCACCTACACTTTCTTCTAGCTGATCTGGCAGATGGATAATCTGACTGTCGTCGGGCTCCACAACCTGGGCAAGAGCTTTGCGATAAGCCGCTCTCGTCTTCAGTATAGCGATTAGACCAACCACTTCCACTGCGATGATCGGCATAACAGACATCAGTCCGACAACACCGAAACCATTCTTCATGATAGAGGAGCCCAAAGTCTTGTTTTCCTGCAGATTATTGGCATAGAGGATACTTGCATATCCGATGAACATCGGTAAGAAAAAGCAGCTTGCCATGGTACCTGTCGCAACACCAGCAGCATCAATCGCGATGCCGACATAGATATCCGGAGAAAGGAAGGCAAGAATCAACGCCAATAAGAAGAGAGGAACAATGAAGTAATAGAAGTCAATATTGTATGTGACACGGAAGACATTCATCAACAAAGCCAAAGAGGTTGCGATACCTAAGGCGATATAGATTGTCTTCTTAGAGATGACACCTCGTGAGACTTCAGAGACGTTGACAGCAAGGACTCTGACACTCGGTTCTGCGAGCATGGAGATAAAGCCTAAGACAACGCAGATGAGGACAAATAGCCACAAGACATTTTCTCCGGCCACCATCGACTGTGACACCCATTTGCCTAACGCAGAGGCAACAGGGATAAATCCGCTTTCCGCACCGAGGAAGAAGAAGACCATTCCGAAGAAGGTATAAACAAAGCCGATGACGATAGAGCCAAGTGCCTTGCCTTTGATCTTGGCGAAGAAGTTGAAGATGATGAAGAAGCAGACGATCGGGGTGATAGATAATGTGACATCCTTCAGAGAAGAAAGACTGTTGGAAAGATAAAGTTTTCCAAGCTGTGCATAGTTCTCAAGAGGAATCATCATAGAGTCTGTAGAGCTGGTGATATTGTTGATATCGAACTTCTCTTCAATGACCTTCTGAATGCCATCTAAGGCACCCGTTCTCTTGATGACGACAGAGAATAGCATGGCAGCCAAGACCGTGCCTAAAGAGCAAAGGCCGGAATAGCCGAAGGAATCATCTTCTGCGTTCTCACCGCCTAAGACTCTTGCAACACCCATACCTAAGGCAATGATGAAGGGAACAGTGATGACACCCGTGGTGACACCGCCGGAATCAAAGATGATGGAGAAGAAATCCGGATCGGCGAAGAGACCTAATGTGAACACTAAGCCATATCCCATCGCTAACCAGTATTTCAATGATTTGTTATAGACGACACGAAGAATCGCAACAACCAAGAAGATGCCAACACCGATTGCGGCAATGACGATCAATGACCAGTTCGGTCCGCTTTCTGAGATACGGGAAGCAAGGACGGTAAGATCTGGTTCTGCAATCGTGGCAAGGATACCTAAGAGCAAGGATATGACAAGCAGCATGATCAACGATTTGCGCTTAGTCAAGGTTGTACCGACGACTTCACCGATTTTAGCAACTGATTTTTCCGCACCGATTGAGAACAATGCCGTTCCGACAATCAAAGGGATGACCGATATCATAAGGGAAACGATGACGGGTCCGAATTTCGATCCATCCGATTCCAAAGTCATTCCGGGCACTGCGAAGTTGAAAATCAATACCACGATGACAACAGGAAGTATGGAAAAGGATGCTTCTTTTAAACGAGATAAGGTTTCTTTAAGCATAGATGCCCTCCTTTTTTGACTCTAATATTTTAAACGATTTATGGTGATATTCCTATATAAAATTCAACAGAAAAACAAATATAGAACAAAGAGAAAGAATCTATTCAAAATTAGAGAAAAATGAAGAAAAAAAGAATGCCTGGTCTTAGATAAACCAGGCATTCTCAATCAAATTCAGTTAGTTCAGATATTCTCCCCCATCGCAGCTAACTGAAGGATGAAATTGTAGTATTCTTCAGCGACTTTGCTAGCAAACACTTTCTCTTCGTTGCTCGATGCTTTGGATAAGACCGTCTTCGCATTGGAGATAGCGACATTGTATGCTTTTCGATTCTCATCCGTCGCATCATTCTTCAGCTGAGAATAGGCGCTGATTGCAGTATCGACAAGCTCCTGGAAGTAAGGAGTGGCTGCCGTCTTATAAGATTCAAGATATTCAGCTGCTTTTACATTCACATAAGCAAGAGATTCATCAGCATCCGTCAAGGAGGAAGTGACCACAGAGGAATAATAGCTGTTCACAAAGCTCTGGAAGCTTTCCTCAATCTGTTGACTCGTCTTCGAAGAATCGGAGAGGATCGTATACAGATGATTGACGAAATAGTCTTGATTTTCTCTATCGATGGTATAGAGCTTTCCACCCTCTGCCTCATCGAGGATTTCATTCTTCTTCGCCTTGAGTTCCTCCGTTAAGAAGAGTTTATCCTGATATCTGGCAGCAGTCGGTATACCTAATATCGTGCTAGGCTTATAATTCTTGATATCATTCCTAAGAGTTGAGAACTGTGAAGATACGACTGCTTTGATCTCACTGTCTGTCGCATCGCTCTTCAAGGATGTGATAGCCGTAGTATAGGAGTCGATAGAACTAGACAATGTATCCAAAGTATCACTTTCCACCTTCAAGGCATCATTATAGACCGAGGAATCCAATTCCTTAAATGCAGTTCCCCAGTTCAGATATCCAGAAATAGAATTAAAAGCAGTATAAACAGAACCCAGTGAGTGAGAGCCTTTGAGTGTCTCTCTCTTGTAGGCAATACTATAAACAGAGATAGCTTTCTGAAGTTTTTCTCTTGCCTCATTGTACTTGGTCTTGATGTCTTCCTTCTTGATGGCATCCGTCATCATGAACTTGCATTCCTCGCTCAACGTATCATAAAGGATGACGGCAGCGTCAAGATTCTTGCCATTTTCTTCTGAAATATCGAGACTGCCTTCATTGAAATCACCTGTATAATAGGAAACAGCCTTCCCTACTTTCTCATAATAGGATTTGAATTCTTCTTTCACTGTCTGATAGTGCTGATTCTTTGTCTCCAAAGCGTTGAAATAGTCGGAGGCAATTGCCGTTCCCTCATCTCTATCCATTGTAAGACTCAGCGTGATGTTGTTCTTCTTTCCGCCATCTTCACTGTCACCGATATCGAAAGCAAAGTTCAGATACACACCACCAAAGTGCGTATACTGATCCTTTCCCTTATAGAATTCAAGGGCAAGACTGAAATCCGTGAACTTGATCTGAGAAATCAGGGAATTAAGAAGAGTAGACTTGCTTGCAACCTCGCTCAAGGAATCCTGTAATGCCTTATCCATCTGACTCAATCCATATTCATTCAGATAGACCTTAAAGCCAGCATCCGAAGTTCCGTCATCATAGGTCGTACCATATTTTTCGATATTGGCTCCGCCAATAATGACATCCGCATACTTCTTGATCAAGGCATATTTCTCTTTGATGATCTCATTGGTCTCATCTGAGATGATGTCTCCATTTGCAATCTGAGAAAGCAAGGACATATAGTCCAATTTCTGAAGTTCAGAGATATCGAGTTCCTGAAGGATAGCAATGATCTCCGTCAGTTCCTTGATCTTAGTACTTTCAGAAGAATCCGTGAACTCATATTCCTTATAGGTTCTGACTTTGGCATCATTTCCTGTTCCGTGTGTCTCAGAACCACTGACTCCTAACTGATTCAGATAAAGAGAGAAGTTCTCGCTTCCTAACGCCTTTAACGCATTGGCTCTCTCTGTCTCATTGGAATCCGTCTTCTCTGGAATTGTATCCAGCATTTCCGTAAAGGCATAGCCTAAAGCCTTATACTGTGCAGGTATGACATCCGAAAGAGGAACCGAGAGAAGAGAAGTGACAGAGCTAAGAGACTGCGGAACAGTCAGCAAAGACTTCACTCCTTCCATATTGCTGATGGCAGCATCGGTAGAAGATACCGTGTTTCCATCTTCATCCTGGTAAGCATTGGCTTTCGTGACATCCGCTTTCAGCTCCACAGCGGTCTCTCCGCCTTCCAGCTGGAGAAGTCCATCGCTGTTTGCCGCATAATTGACAGCAACAGGAAGATCTTTGATGGTGGAATTGATATCAGCAACCAATAAGGACAGATTGATATCCGAATTGAATGTAGCACCTTTCGTCTTGTTCTTCACCGTCTCCGGTTTCGGTTTCTCTGTTGTCTGAGACGTACTGTCCGTCTTTTTGTCAGAAGAGGTAGGCTTATCTGTCGATGTACTCTCGCTTGTCTTACCACATCCAGCAAGAACAAGGAACATCAGATTTGTTAAGACAAATACTTTTTTCTTCATGTTTTTCGGCTCCTTTCATAAGAAAATGAACACGCCTTCATTATACTTATATAACATTAAAACGGCTCTTAAAATCTCATTTTTTCATAGAAAATAAACAATAACCGCTCAATTGTTGAATGTCATGAATATCTGCAGGAAAAGTGCAATGATATAGAATTTCATACAAAAAGGAGATAGGTATTTTACCTATCCCCATTCTGTTTTAACGATTAGTAATCCATTCCGTCATTCGGATTGGAAGCAGGAGCAGCAGGCTTAGGAAGTTCCGTGACAACAGCTTCTGTAGTGATGAAGAGAGCAGAGATAGAAGCAGCGTTGATGACAGCTGTTCTTGTAACCTTGGTAGGATCGATGATACCAGATTCCACCATGTCAACCCACTTGCCAGTCTTGGAATCAAAGCCGAGAGAATCGCTTCTCATCTTAGATTCGTCGATGACATCATCTCCATCGAATCCAGCGTTGATGGACATCTGCTTCAAAGGAGCAGTAAGAGAGTTGAGGACAACATCGATACCCTTCTGAACATCCGGATTCTCATCCTTCAAGTTACCCTTAAGGGACTTGTAGACATTCATCAGAGCAATGCCGCCACCGGCGACAACACCTTCCTGAACAGCGGCTGCAGTTGCATTGATGGCATCTTCAAGACGAAGCTTCTTATCTTTCATCTCCGTCTCGGTCAAAGCACCGACACGGATGACAGCAACACCAGCAGAGAGCTTTGCAATTCTCTTCTGGAGATTCTTCTTATCATAATCAGACTTTGTCTGTTCAACCTGACCCTTCAGTTCATTGACACGGTCAGCTACGCTATCTCCATCACCAGCACCATCGACAATGGTTGTATTTTCCTTAGTGACTTTGACCTTCTTAGCAGAACCCAAGTCATTGATAGAGATATCCTTGAGATTCATGCTGAGATCCTTGGAATAGAAGTTAGCACCTGTCATGATGGCGATATCCTGAAGGATGTTCTTCTGATTGTCACCGAATTCCGGAGCCTTGACAGCAACAACGTTGAAGGTTCCTCTAAGCTTATTGACAATCAAAGTGGAAGAGACATCATTGTCGATATCATCAGCGATGATAAGAAGAGGTCTATGGCTTTCGACAACAGCCTGAAGCATAGGAAGAATATCCTGAATGTTGCTAACCTTCTGATCTGTGACCATGATATAGGCGTTGTCCAATTCAGCGACCATCTTCTCGCTATCGGTTACCATGTAAGGAGAGACATAACCCTTATCGAACTGCATACCCTGGACAACATCCAAAGTAGTATCGAATCCTTTACCTTCTTCAACAGTGATGACACCATCTTTTCCAACCTTATCCATAGCCTCTGCGATTGTTTTGCCAATTTCGGCATCTCCTGCAGAAATGGAAGCTACAGAAGCGATGTCTGCGCTAGTTGTGATCTTCTTGGAAGTGTCAAGAAGCATCTTGGATACAGCCTTAGCCGCCTTATCGATGCCAGCACGGACAAGGACAGGATTTGCACCCTTGTCAACGGCATTGAATCCATTGTGGATCATTGCCTGAGCAAGGACAGTGGCGGTTGTCGTACCATCACCAGCAACATCATTGGTCTTGTTGGCAACTTCGTAGACAAGCTTTGCGCCAGCGTTCTGTTCCTTATCGGCAAGCTCGATTTCACGAGCGATGGAAACACCATCATTGACGATGACAGGGGAACCATATCCCTTATCAAGAGCGACATTTCTGCCCTTAGGACCTAATGTCAGTTTGACAGTATCCGCAAGGGTATCGACACCCTTGAGCATATTGTCTCTAGCTTCTTTTCCGTATGTGATTTTCTTTGCCATAATTCAATCTCCTCCGATTTCCTTAGTCGACGACAGCAAGGATGTCCTGATCTTTGATGAGCATCAGCTTCTTGCCATTCTCTTCATAGTCTGTTGTGGAATACTTCTTGTAGATGACCTTGTCTCCGACATGAGCTTCCACCTTGATCTCATGGCCGTCTTTGTCAACATAGCCAGGACCAACCGCGACAACAACAGCGAGAGCAGATTCGTTCTCATGAGAAGTGGCGATAATGATGCTTCCGACCTTCTTCTCTTCGGGAATCTTCTCCAATACGACGTAATCTCTCAATGGTTTAATCATTTTAATGACCTCCGATATTTTTTGTTTTTTCTGTCGACACGATTATTATAATTCCATTTTTAGCAATTTCAAGTGATAAGTGCTAAATTTTATTTTTCTCAGTTTTTAAGCGTTGAAAAATTATGCAAAATTAGTAATATTTATCTATTTTTTTGAAATTTATTCGTGCATTTCCATGATTTTATCCTCTTGCTATATTACTTCATATTCCGTTCAGATTTCTTTATAGGCATCATATAGGCGCTGATTGATGGCCTTCATCTCTTCTTTGTCTGCTTTACAATGTTCTCTAGTCAGATCATATAATCCATTGTATTCTGTCTCTACATCCGCAAACTGTGTGTAGATGATACCGGATAATCCATATTCGGATATCTGAGGAAGAAGCTTCTTATCATATAGTTTTTTGATCTTCTTCATCAGTTTCTTCTGTGTCTTTGCTTTTCCATGTCCCGTGAATTTCTTGAAAGGACTGTTTCCATACTTCAAAGAGATTCCACCCGCCTCTGTAATAAGGAAGCAGCGTTGAAAGCGATTCTTTCTCTTCATCTTTGGGAAGGAATACGTATGGACAGAGAAGAAGTCGGATTTATCCGCTTCATACCAGCCAGATGCCGTATCGAATAAGACATTCGGTTCTTTTGCTTTCAGCATCTCATAGATTCTAGAAGGATCAAATTCACCCCATCCTTCATTAAAAATCGTATGAATGAGAACAGAAGGATGATTATGGAAGTGTTCTAAATAGGATAAGCATTCCTCTTCAAACTCTTTTCTTCCCTTTTCATCCTCTCTTCCTAATCTCTTGTAGGTGACATATTTTTCCTTATTCATAAAGGATAATAGGCGGGGAGCACCAACATGAATCAATTCATACTTGTCTCCGCCGCAAGGATAATCCTGTATCAAATAGATACCTAGTTTATCCGCGAGATAATAGAACATATCCGATTCTATTTTGATATGGACACGAAGACAATTGAAACCTAATTCCTTTGTTAGAAGAATGTCTTTTTTTAATTCCTCATAGGTTCTCGGTGTCAGATTATCATATCCGTAATATCCTTGATCCAGAAGGCCGGATAAAAAGAGAGAACTACCGTTCAGATACAGTTTCTTTTTTTTGTTATTCTCTTTGATCTCCACTTTGCGGATTGCAAAATAAGTCTTTACATAATCCGATTCATTCTCTAGTGTCACATCGTAAAGATAGGGATCCTCCATAGACCAGTATCTTAGATTTCCAAAGTGAAACAGTTTCTCTTCTCCGGATTGAAGCTGATAAATCTTGTCTTTCCATTTCATCGTGATAAGGGAAGGATTTTTAGAAAATACCTGTACCTTCACACCATCATTTTCAAAATCTGGAGTGAATACAGCTCTTAAGATCGGATTTAAACTTGCAGATTCCATCCATACCGGCTTATAGATACCTGTCGTTGTCGTATAGGACCAATAGATTGGTTTTAGCGCCTGCTTTCCTCTGGAGCGATAAGTCTCATCGCTTCGGTCTTTCACTTTGACGATAAGATCAAACCTCTTCGGCGTAGTGGAAGGGAGTTCTACCTGAAATCCCATCGTCATACCGATATGATGATAGACTTCCTTGCCATCGATGTAGACTGTGGCATCCTGATCAATGCCATCAAAATGAAGAAGAATGCCATCCTTTGCAAAGTCATCCTCTAATGTGATGACACGATGATAGAAAAGTATATCATCCGGTTCCGGAAGAAGATTCACTCGGCTGTCATAGGCCTCTACAGGAAAAGGAACCATGATCTTTCTGTTATAGGAAGTAGGCAAAGTATCTTTCTTAGAGATTGTAAAATCCCACAGTCCATTCAGGCACTGATAGGAATCTCTTACCCATTGCGGACGCGGATATTCAGAAAGGGGAATGCCATCGATGAACTTTTGTTCTCCTTTAAAGAGATAGCCTTGATTCTTTCCTGTCTGTTTCTTAATTGCCTGCATATTCTGTTTTCTCCTTTTTCAGATAGAAATAGATCGGTATGAGACTGAGAAGAAGTATTCCAAGACCAACGAGATATCCGTATTCACTCGGTACCGTATCCATGACACCATCGAAAGCAGAGGAAGGCACTTCGCTTCCAAGACTGCGGTTTAAGGCATCTCCGATAAACGGACCGATACACATCGGAAGCGCAACGACAAAGAGCATACGGACACCCATAAAGATTCCTTCTTCTCCTTTTGGAATATACTGACGGACTAAGGCGTTCAACACCGTTGGAACTCCGACATATCCTAAGATCATGATAAGTCCGCTGATAGCAGCATAGACTGTCTTTCCACTCGATAGTTTCGGAATGAAGAACATCATCAGAATTCCGATTCCAAAGACAGCAAAGGAAGGAAGAATCATCTTATTCTTGCCAAATCTGTCGGATAAGAATCCGAATAGGACAGAGAGCAAAGAGCCGATCAGCAAGCTGCCTGCCATGACAATGGCAAACGGAGTCAGAAATCCGCTTCCCGTGTTTGAGATTCCACACGTCTTCTCCATATAGACCATCAAATAAGGAAAGAAAACCTGACAGGCTGTTGCATAGACAAAATAGATCAGAAGAACAAGATAGAGTTTTCCATTGTTTTTGATTGTATCCTTTTTGAATCCGACAAGGAGCAGTCTGATATATCCATTTTCATTCTTTTCCTCTTTTTCTTTTGGAATCAGGAAGAAAGATACAATACCCATCAGGATAACAACTCCACCAATAAGATAGAAGAACAAATCCCATCTTGCATCGTTTGCTCCCTTTGTGGAATCGGTTGTCAGATTATTCAGAAGGACGAAGATGACAAGCATCGCAACAAGGGGAAGAACAGAGAGGACACCTTCTGTCTTTCCTTTGTCTTTCTCTTCGATATTCTTCGTTATATAGGAATTGAAGGAAGCATCATTGGCAGTAGAACCGAAGAATGTCATGACGCAGTCGATGACAATTACCATGATGGCCGCCAAGGAGGAGATCATGGCAATCGGTACAATCTCATTCTTCGAATTCACATTGAAGAGACCAAAGGATGCAGTGGCAATACCCCATAGAACATATCCAATAGAGATGAAATACTTCTTATGTCCGATCTTATCGGTGAGTGCTCCCATGAATATCGTCGTAAGTGTCGCCACAACTGCGCTTGCCGCCGTTGTGATTGCGATATAAAGGGAGTAATCAAATCTTTCATTCAGCGGTGCTGAAAAATTGATGTATGTGATATAAGTGTTGAGGTACATATTTTCAATCGCCCAGGCTAACTGTCCAACGAATCCAACTAAGATAAGAAACATCCACATCCTGATGCCAATCCGGCTCTTTTTCTCTTCTTCCATAACGCTTTCCTCGCCTTCTATTACTATTCTATCCGATTAAGTGGGAATAGGAAACATTTTCCAATAAGAAACATCGATGAAAAATAGACTATTTCTTTCATCATGAAATCAAACCTACTATAATAGTTAAGCGAAAAAACACATACATAAAATGAACACAATCATTGTCCGGGCATTAGCCAAAATCAATCTAGCCATAGACGTCAAGAAAAAGAGAGAAGACCGGTATCATACCATTGATATGGTCACTATTCCTCTTAAGCTGCACGACTCCATCGAAATTGCACCAATCTCCAACAATGACTCCAATGATACGTATCTATACTGCGATGATCCTACCATCATCTGTGACGAATCCAATCTTGCCTATAAAGCATTGAACCTGATGAAAGAGAACAAAAGGATCAGTGGTGCCTTCCAAATCCTCATCCATAAGAGAATTCCCGTGGAAGCAGGACTTGGAGGAGGAAGCGCAGATGCTGCCGCTGTCATCCGAGCACTAGACAATTACAACAAAGAAAAAGGCAATGACATCATATCCATCGAAGATCATATCTCCTTGCAGGTCGGAAGCGATGTTCCCTTCTGCATTCACAACAAGCCTTGCCGCGTCGAAGGAATCGGTGAAAAACTGACTCCGATTGCCGTCAAAGACCATTACTATGTCTTAGTTGTCAAACCGGACATCGGATTATCGACAAAATCGGTCTATGAAGCCTATGACTTATATGACCAGAATGAGATTCAGCATCCGAATATCGATGAACTGATCCTTGGACTGAAGGAAGGAAACGAAGAACTGATTGAGAAAAACATGATCAACGTCTTATCCTATCCTGCCATCAAGGCACTCCCTCAGATTCAGGACCTTCTCGATGAGATGAAGAATCTCAAGCTCCGCCTCTGCGGAATGTCAGGAACTGGATCCGCCTGCTTCGCACTCAGCAAAGACAAAAGATACCTAGAACACTGTCTCAACATCTTTGAAAGAAAAGGATATTCCTGCTATTTCACAGATTTCGCAATCTGATAAGAACATCCAGCATAAAACAGAAAAAAACTGTTCTATGCTGGATTTTTTTCGTTACAAAAAGCAGTAAAAAGATTATGATTTTTTTGAATCATACGGGTTAGAAATTGTAAATCATACAGGTTGAAAAGGCCAAATCTCACGGGTTGAGATTGACAAATCTTACGGGTTTGAAATAAAACCTATATATTTTTTGAAGGTTGTATAAATAATTGAATGCCTAAAAAGCCTTATTATTTCCGATATAAGTCAAGATTATTGGTTTTATTTTCTTATTTTTGTATTGGTCGGATTACAGATCAATTTCATCTTTCCGTTTTCAACTTCGACTGTCTTATCAAATCCAAGCTGATCGGATAAACGATGAGAGATGGAGATGACTGTCCTAGATTCACTTGCTGAGGATAATGCCTCTAGTATTTTATGCTCCGTCTCGGCATCCAGGTTTGCACTGATTTCATCTAATAAGAGTATCTCTGGCTCATTGACTAACGCTCGAGCCAAGGATAAAAGCTGAAGTTGTCCTCTTGAGAACAGTTCCTCTTTGAACTTTGCCTGATATCCATCCTTGATCTCATTCTCAACGTAATCGTCAAGATAGACAGCTTTCATGCTCTTCTTCACCTGCTCTAAAGTGATAGAACGGTCTTTCAGTGTAATCTGCTCCATAATGGTTCCATCAATGGAAGAGAAACTCTGCTCCACATACCCGAAGACTTTTCGCTTCTCTTTGTCCGGTATCAGATAGGAGTCTTTGTTTCCAATCAGGATATGTCCTTTTGTCGGAACGATGATTCCCATCAGAAGTCTGAACAGCGTCGTCTTTCCAGCACCTGTTCTACCGACGATAGTCACTTTATCGTTCTTTCTGATAACGAGATTCGAAGAGGAAAAGATTTCCTCTTCTCCATCATCGTAATGATACGTCATGTCTTCAATCCGGATAATGTCATCATCGATAAGAAGAGAAGAGGCTAGGATGGATTCATCCTTATCAGGTATTTCCTCTTCTGACATATACTCTTCCACTCTCTTGACACCAGAGATGCCTTCCTGCATCTCCTGCAGCTGCAATCCGATTTTCTCAATCGGATCAAAGACATCGCTTATCAAAGATAAGGAAGCAGCGAAAGTACCGACTGTGATGCCTAATGCCATCACATTGTTCTGTCCTTTCTGATAGAAGACCAGCAAAGATACGCCGGCGATCAGTATTGCTTTGATCATCTGTACAATCGGAGAGAAGGTAGAATCGAAAAGGGCAGATTTGTTTCGGCTGTCAAAACTATCCTTCAATAAGGATGTAAAACCGTGCTCTCTGTATCTTTCTCCGTCGAGATTGTGAATGGTCAACATATTCTCCGCACTCTCTGAGAGATGATTGTTGAGCCGGTTGATTGCTTTTCTGTTCCGGATTTGATTCTTCAGCATCTGCTTTTGGAAGGTTCGTGTCACAAAGTATAAAAGAGGAATCACAGCCGTTAAGATCAATCCAAGCATCCAGGAGAAGACATAGACCGAGACTAAGATTCCGATGACCTGGAAGAAGGATACAATCAGAGTGACAAGACCGCTGGCAAAGAGAGTCTCAATCGCGTTGACATCATCGGCAATCTTGCTTGTCATCTCCCCTGTTCCATGATGGGTGAAATAGGAATACTTCATCCTCGTCGACTTTCTGATCATCTCATAGCGAAGAGAATGAATGAGTTTCTGACCGAAGGAATCGATGACCAAATTTTCCAATATCGTAAAGAACTGAATGGACACATAGGATAAGACAAAGAAGAGGACTGCAAACAGGAAGGTCATGTTATTCACCTCTTCCCCGTTCAGTTTCTTCGTTATGACAGCATCGATCAGATACTTCAAAGCATAGGAAGGAAGAAGAGCGCTGATGGAGCATAGCGCCATCAGAAGACAAAGAGCAAATACCATCAGCCAGTGCTCTTTGACAAACGGTATCAGGAAATCTCTCATTCTGTATCTCTGTTTCATTTTGATTCCTTCTCCTGAAGAAGATAGAGGTGCTGATAGAGACTATCCTCTTTCATCAAGACATCATGGCTGTTCAAGGAGAAGGATCCATCTCCATGAAGCACAAGAATATTATCCAACTCCGGGAATAAGGAGAGACGATGGGAGATGAGGATGACAATGCTGTTTTTCGAAAGTTCTCTGATATGAGAGATGATTTCCTTTTCCGTCTTCTTATCGACAGAGGCAAACGGATCATCTAAGACGATCAACGGCTTCTTATGGGCGAGTGTTCTCGCCAAAGCAATTCTCTCCTGCTGTCCACCGGAAAGGATGACACCCTCATTTCCGATGATGGTGTTCTCTTTTTCATTCATGCTCTCTAAATCCTTGTCGAAGGATACCTCTGTCAGATAAGGTCTTACATCCTCCTCTTTCCCATAGAGAACATTGTCTTTGATCGACATCGTAAGGAGCTGACTTCTGTGTCCCATATAGACAACAGTGCCTTTGATCTCCTCTTGGGTATAGTCTCTCATCTCCTTGTTGAAAAGATTCACTTCCCCGGAATAAGGAATATGAGAAAGGAAAATCTTACCAAAAGCCGATTTTCCGCTTGCAATCTCACCTGTGACACCCAATATCTCTCCTTTGTGCAAAGTAAGGGAGAGATCATCAATCAGTGTTCTTGTCTCCGTCTTCAGTACGAGATGGGAGATAGAAAGACTGTCTCCTTTCACTTCCTCTTTCTCTTTAAAATCGGAAATAGGAGAGATGACAGTCGAGATTCTCTTCCAGCTTGCCAATCCTTTCTCAATAGAGGAGAAAAGTTTTGCAATATGGCTAGCCTTCGTGGAAAGAAGGACATAAGTCGTGATATAGGTCGTAAGGGCACCCGTAGTCCAAATCTGCTGCATGAAGGGAAGAGGAGCAAACAAAGGATCCTGATTCACAACATACCCACTTCCAAAATAGATGACAAAGACAAGTCCTATAAGAGCAATCATGTCACAGATTGGAATCATCGTATCCGATAATGCCATGGTTCTGTAATTATCTTTCTGATATTCTTCCAGAGACTGATCATAGTCTTTTAAGAAGTCTTCATTCCTGGCATAGGTACGATAGAGAAGTGCGTTGTCAAACATGCCGTAGGTCTTATTGACCATCGTTGCATTGCTCTTTCTGCTCTTTAAGGAATTGGTGAAGATCTTCTTCTTGAAGAGGAAGGCAAAGGTGATGCTTAAGGCAATCGGTATCAGAGCATATAAAGTCATCCTGTAATCGAAGAGGAAAAGATAAGCGATGTAGACTAAGAAGAGAACACCGGTATCGAAGATTTCTGTCGTCAGCTTTCGCATGCCTTCCACACACTGATCACAGTCTGAGAAACAGCGTGTCAATAAAGAGGAGACGGCAACGTTTTCCAGTTCCTTTTCATCCTTATGAAGAAGATTGTCGTAGATATTGAATCGCATGACAGAAGAGATGCGATTGGCAAAGAGCCTGACCGTGTATCTCTTGATGCTCCTTACTATCTGAACCAATAGAACAACAGCGACATAGAGAAGAGAAACGGAAAGTATCTTCTCCTCTGTATGAGAGGATATGCTATCGATCAATAGACCTTGGAAAAATGGGAATGCAAGCATTCCACAGTTATAGAGAATACCGGTTATCGTAATGGCGATGCATAATGGCCACTCTGCCTTCCAGTAGGAAGATAGTCTTGCCGGTTTATCAAGTATCGGTTTCATTTTGTTTTTCATACTCCACTATCATACCCTCTTTATAAAGAATGTATAGAGAAAGAATAGAGAACACGTATTGAAATTCTCTATCATAATGGAATTATCCACAAAAATATTTTTTTGATTCATTTCTATTTATCCGCTTGCGGATTTTCTCGTTTTCCTCTTCCTTTTTCATTGTGAACAGAGAAAGTGCAATCCACAAAGGATTTGAAAGTTATCCACCATGATATCCACCGACTTATCCACCAAAACAGGCCTTTTCCACCCTATGTGGATAGTCATCGGATACCATGTGGAAAAGTCTGTATTTTGCCTAAATATCGCTATTTTTTATTGTTGATAACTTTCTTTGTCCACTGAAGTTATCCACATATCCACAATTTCAGTTATCCACCATAGAGTTATCAACAAGTTATCAACAATCCACAATGGTGGATAAGTGTTTTGCGCGAATTATTTCTTTTTGTATTTGTCGATATAATGAATGTGGATAACTTTTTTTGACTCAAAATTTCTCTTTCTAATTGAAGAAAAATAGCCTATAATCATTACGCTTTTAAAAAGGAGCCCAACATGCCAGAAACGAACAAAGAACGCCAACTCAATGAAATCAACGAAAAGCTGATGGCGAAACTGAGCAATACACTCGATCCAAAGTTATTCGATACCCTTTTCTCTGATAGTTCCTTCCAGCTGAAGGCGTTACAGAGTGACAAGGCAACTTTTTTATGCGAGGATTCCACGACTGCCACCATCATCAAAACCACCTGTCTCAGTTCCCTTCAGAGCATTCTCTCCTCCCTTCTTGAAAACGACAATGTTCAGATTGAAATCCTGGATAAGAGAAGCTATCTGCGGAGAAAGGAAAGCATTGAAAAGACAACATCCTCCTTCTTCAAAAATGCATGTCTGCTCCCTCAGTTCTCCCTCGACTCCTTTGTCGTCGGACCGAATAACAGAAGCGCCTATGCCGCTGCCTTATATGCGATCAACAGTCCCTGTACGAGCAATCCTATCTTCCTCTATTCCAAATCCGGATTAGGAAAGACCCATCTTATTCAGGCTATCGGAAACGAATACAAAAGCCGTCATCCAGAAGCAAAAGTACTCTATATCACAAGCGATGACTTCTTAAACGAATATGTCAAATATATACGCGGTGAGAGAGCGGATGAACTAAGAGACTTCTTCACCACTGTCGATATGCTCCTCATCGATGATATCCAGTTCTTAGCCGGAAAGAAGGAAACACAGACGATGTTTTTCAACATCTTCAACTTCCTCATCTCCCATAATAGACAGATCATCATCACTTCCGATTGTTCTCCAAGCGAACTGAAGAACCTTCCTGACAGACTTGTCACACGCTTTGCCGGCGGACTTACCGTCTCCATCACTCCTCCGAACAAGGATACTTTAGTCGACATCCTCAAGATGAAGATCAAGGTGCGTGGACTCGATGAGAAGATGTTCGAACCCGAAGTGTTCGACTATCTCTCCCAGAACTATTCTAAAAACGTAAGAGAATTAGAAGGAGCCTTTACAACACTCCTCTTTGCCATCACGACCTGCAAACATCCCGATGTCATCGATATGGCATTCACAAAATCGGTCTTCCAGGTAGATGAGAAGAGAAAAGAGAACAGTGGAAAAATCACTATCGATACCATCATCAATGAGGTCGGCGACTACTATTCCATCACGGAAAGCCAGCTGAAGAGCAAATCCAGAATCGGTCAGATTGCCTTAGCCAGACAGATTGCGATGTACTTGGCGAGAACGCTTCTGAATATGACTTACCAGGGAATCGGAAAATCCTTTGGAAAAGACCATACGACCGTCATGGCAAATGTCCAGAAGATTCAGGACAGTGTCAAAAACGATGCCCAGATGAAACTGACCATGGACAAACTCAGCAAAAAGATACTCGCTCAGGAATAAATATTGAGCTAGAAGGATAAGACGGGTAACGTCTTATCCTTCTAGCTCTTTTCTTTTATCCACAAAGGTTGAAAGTTATCCCAAATCCATTCACAGACTATCCACGGAATATCTTATCAACGCGGATAAAACGATATCATCTTTCAATCTGGAAATATCACGATAACTGTCGCAAAACACAAGAAAAATAATATTAAAGCCAACTAGAAAACCATGACTTATCCACCTTAATAACATCCTCTATTATTAGTATTATTATCTGTAAGAATAATTATCATGAACAGAAAAAAACAAATCAAAAATTCAAACGGATTTCTCTTTCTATAAACATACTTATATTTTATAATATATTTATATTTAGAAAGGACTCTTCCTTATATGAAACTTACTATGAAAAGAGCAGAACTGCTCAAGTTACTGACCTATGCATCTCAGGCCATTCCTTCCCGTTCTGCTGAGAATCAATATTTGAATTATCTGATCGATGTGAACGACGATGGTGTCTCCATCATCGCTAGCGATGGCTCCATCTCTACAAAAGCCTCTCAGGGCATCCAGGATGAAAAAGGAAATGATGTCATCCTCTCTTTGGAGAAGGGGCTGATTCAGACTCCTGCCAAGATGCTTTTGGACATCATCAGCAAATTAGGCGGTGAGATTGTCACACTGGATATGGTTGACACGGGATTGCTTAACATCTCTGATGATATCTCTACCTTCAACCTCGTCACAAAGGACGGCGAGGAATATCCGAATGTCAATCTCAACATTCCGGAAGGCAAAGTCGGATTCAAGGTTCCTCTCAAGGATCTGAAGACCCTCTTCGATACGACATCCTACGCTGTCTCTACCAAAGGAAACGAACTCTATACCGGAATCAATGTCAAAGCCTTGATGGGCAAACTATCCTTCATCGCTACCGATGGATTCCGTTTGGCTTCCCTTACTCTTCCTGAAGAAAATCAGGAAGTCAATTTCACCTTCACCTGCCCTGTCAAATCATTGGATATGGCAACGAGAATCGCTGAATCCGGTGAATGCACTATCTATCTCGATGAGCAGAGAGCTCTCTTTGTCTCTTCCAATGTCATGATCTCGACAAGACTCCTTCACGGAGACTTCCTCTCTACCGCAAACCTGATTCCTCCTTCTTATCCCTATTGCTTCAATATGTCGACAGGAGATTTCCTCTCTGCTGCCGACCGTGTCAAAATCATCTCCTCTGCTGATAACAGCAGAAACTCCCAAGTCAAGCTCACCCTTTCCAAAGATGGCGGGGTCACATTGACGGCCAAGAGCTCCAATTACGGAAATTCGGAAGAGAAGCTCCGTGTCTGTTCTCTTACGATGGAAGAGGGGGTTGAAGTCTTTGAAATCTACTTCAATGTCGATTATGCTATCGATGCTGTCAAAGCGCTCAGAAGCGATACTATCACTTTCGCTTTGAATGGACCGACTCGTTCCGTCTTTGTCAAGAATGACAATCCGGACAACATCCAGCTCTTCCAGCCAATCACGGCAAACTAAGTGAATGCAAAGGCTGATTTCTAACGATTTCAGCCTTTTTCTTTTTCTCTTTTTTTATTCATGCTATGATAAAACCATGGAAAAGAAACTGACAAGAGATGAACTTCTCATAGAACTCATCGAAAAAGCGAAGGATATCTTCACCACCGCGGAGCAGAAGTATGATATCGGACAGATTCTGGAGAACAGTTCCTCTTTCAAAGGAAAGAATCATCTCTTTCTGGTGCAGTGCTATTTCAGCGATAATGGGGCACTGTTCTCTCTTACAGAGGAAGAGGCGGTAAAGCAGGCTCTTCTTGCCGTCAAGGAGGGGAGCGATTATGGATGCTATTTTCTCTATCTTCTCTGGAAGGAGAAAAAGCCGGTGCAGGCTAGAAATGCGTTACGGATCTGCTGTGACTACTTTTATCCGGACGCCTATTTGGAAATGGCAAAGTGCAAACATTACGGCTTCCTTTTTGAAAAGGATATCGATGGCGCAATTCTCTACTACAGAAAAGCAGCTCTATCCGGAAGGAAAGAAGGATATGAAGGGTTGATGAAAGTCTATCTCGAACAAAATGAAATCGACAAAGAGAAAGAAGTCTATGAGGAAGCAAAAAGAAACGGAATCGTTCTTTCTGGGGTGATCGAATGAAAAAAGCAGTGATTGTAGGAGCTCTTCCGTTAGAGGACTACTCCTTTCTGAAAGAGAGAAAAGCGGATCTTTATGTCGCCTGTGACGGCGGATACAAAGGATTTCTCGAAGAGGGGATAGAACCGGACCTCTTTGTCGGAGATTTTGATACGCTGGAAAAAGACTCAATTCACGCTCCGAAGAAGATGATCACACTTCCGGTAAAGAAGGATGATACCGATGTCTTCTATGCGGTGAAGGAACTCTTGTCTCTTGGCTATGATACCTTTGAGTTCTATGGATGCCTAGGAGGAAAGATAGACCATACCTTTGCAAATATCCAGGTCTTAGCCTACTTGTTGAAAAACAATGCAAAAGGCTATTTATTTTCAGAAAACAATCAAATTGTCGTTCATATGATACGAAATTCATGTATCCGCTTTAAGCCATTAAAGTGTGGATTCCTCTCTGTCTTCAGCTATAATGGGGTAAGCAGAGGAGTGGATATTGAGAATTTCATGTATACATTGAAGGATGCTGAGCTATCTTCGGATGTGCCGCTTGGAATCTCAAATCAGTTCATATCCAAAGAGGGAAGAATCTCTGTTCAGGATGGAACACTGCTCCTTGTTGTACCAAAGGATAGTTACTATGAATCAAGAACGTAAAGCAGGCATCGAAGAAAAAGAAAAGGAACCCGTCCGCATCGCGACCATCATCGGAATCATCTCCGTCGTACTGAATCTTCTCTTAGGTGTCACTAAGATTGTCGTAGGAAGGATTGTCTCTTCCTCTGCTGTCTTTTCCGATGGCGTACATGGGACAGGAGATGTCCTTACGACCATCATCGCTGTCATCTCCGTCTGGATTGCAGCAAGAAAGAGAAATAACAAATACAATTACGGATATGAGAGATGGGCGAGCATTGCCTCATTGATTCTCTCTGTCATCCTCTTTGTCACAGCGGGAGAGATCATTGTAGAGTCCTCTCATTCGCTCATTGAAATCATAAAGGGAAGTGAGACGGAAGAGACGATTGCCTTCACTTCGATGTGGTATGTCTCTTTGTCCCTTGCCATCGCTAGTATCGTCATCAAAGGCATTATGTTTTTCATTACGATGTACGGTGCGAAGAAAGCACACTCCAAGGCGATGAAGGCCGATGCCTGGCATCAGATTGTCGATGCCTTCTCCTCAATTGCCGCTATCCTTGCCTTATTTGGATATGTCTGGCTTCCGAAGAACAATTTCCTTGACTCTCTTTTCACCTATCCGATCGCCATCATGGTCATCATCATCGGAATCGAGACATTCACTACGGCGGCAAAGGAACTCACCGATCACGCTATCTCTCAGGATAAAATGGAAGAGGTGAAGAAAGTCCTCTATACCATTGTCAAAAAGGAAGATGTGAAGCTCATTCATTCCCGTATCTTCAGCGAGAAGTTCTATCTGGATATCTATCTTCTAGAGGATAAGGATATGACACTAGAAGCCAGCGATGATGTTGCTGATAAAGTCAAGAATGCTCTCTTTGCTGCTTTTGATGACTGCAAGAATGTCTATGTCATCGTAGAACCGAACGATGATACGCATCGAAAACAGGAAGAGAATGTCAGATAACGAAAGGATTTCTCAATTTCCTTCTATTCAATCTTAATAATTTTATTCAATTGTTGTAAACTAATAGACGTGCTTTGGGAGGATCAACATGAAGCTCGATAAGAATGCGGTCGTTTATGCTTTGAGTGCCAATACGGAACTAGCCGAAAACGTTGCTAAAAAACTCGATACCAAACTTGCTGCTGTACATCTTGCAACATTCCCATCTAATGAAGTCCTTGCCTGTCCGATCGATACCGTCAGAGGAAAACAGGTATTCATCATTCAGTCTACCTGCCCTCCGGTCAATGATAAATTGATGGAGCTGCTCATCTTCATCGATTCCTTACGAAGAGCATCCGCTGGAGAAATCAATGTCATCATTCCGTACTTCGGATATGCAAGACAGGATAGAAAGTCCAAACCAAGAGAGCCAATCTCTTCCAAACTGGTTGCTGACCTTCTTGCTACAGCCGGTGCCAACCGTGTCATCACATTCGATCTTCATGCCGCTCAGATTCAGGGATTCTTCTCCTGCCTGGAGGATGATATCTCTGCCATTCCGTTGATTGGACACGTCCTATTCAACGATCACGACATCGATAAGAGCAATACCGTTGTTGTCTCTCCGGATCACGGCGGAGTCAATCGCGCCAGAAAGATTGCAGAGAAACTCAACACTCCTCTTGCTATCATCGATAAGAGAAGAAACAACAAGTATCAGCCGGAAGTCATGAACATCATCGGCAGTGTAGACGGAAAAGACTGCGTCATCATCGATGATATGATCGATACGGCAGGAAGTGCCATCGCTGCTGCAACCGCCTTGAAGAATGCGGGAGCGAGAAAGATCTTCATGGCAGTCACGCATCCTGTTCTCTCCGATCCTGCCTTTGAAAGACTTACTACAGCCAAGGTCTTTGAAAAACTTTATGTCACGGACTCCATTCCGTTGGCTGAGAAGTTTGTCGATAACAAGGATATCCCGATCACGGTCATCTCCTTGGCAGATATCATCTCGAATGCTATCCTTGCCATCAACCACGATAGCCCTGTCTCTGATATCTATACTCTCTACATTGACTAAGTTTCATCGGTGCCTAGAAATAGGCACCTTTTCTTTTTCTTTGAAAAGGAAGATTTGTCGTATAATTGAAGCATGACGAAAACAGACAGAAACCTGCTTCTTACCACGCTTTACCTTTTATGTCTTTATTTGGCGTGTCTTTTCCTTCCTTATGAAAAGATGACTTCTTTTTATCTTTATCAGATTCTGATCAAGACAGGATTCCTTTGTATTGTTCTTTTCCTTTGTCTGATGGAGACAAGGAAGAACAGCACAAAGCATATCAAAAAGATTCATATGACAGATTATTTTCTTCTCCTTCCTTTTCTTCTTCCCTGCTTCAGCAATTTGATCTATGCACTAGGGTATTCTGTTCCAAAAGCAAATTCAGTCGATATTGGTCTTCTCTTTTCCAATATCTTTTTGGCTCTTGTCTCTGTCATCATCGAAGAGATGATCTTCCGATATTATCTTGTCTTTCTTTTCTCTTCCTTATTTCAGAAGAAAAAATATAAAATAGGTCTGACGACATTCTTCAGTGCATTATGCTTTTCCCTTCTCCATGTCATCAACTTCACATCAGGAAACTACTTAGGAACTCTATTTCAGATTGGTTATACGTTCTTTTTAGGAATCATCCTAGGATATTTTGCCTGTGAAATAGAGAATATCTATCTTCCGATCATTGGACATTTCCTATTCAATCTCATCAATATGATCTTATTCAATAGCCTTTTCAATATGACAGAGTATACTCTTACCTATGCCTGTGTTAGCCTTGCCTTTGGCGCAATTGCTATCCTTTATTTTGTCTTGTTTGTCTATCTTAGAAAGAGGAGAGAAGAGTATGCTTCCTGATATTGGTTTTGATGTTTATCCGATTCTGATCGTCTTAGGATTCCTTTTGGATTTTGTTTTCTTGGAACTTTATTTCAAGAAGATTGAAATGAAGAAAGGGGTCTCTACCAATCTGGAAATCGCATTGACTATCAGTGGAATCGTAGGCATCATCTCGGCCATACTATTCCAGAACCTTTATGATCTGATTGAGAAAGGGCCGGATTATCAATGGACCTGGGCGATGACTTTCTTCGGAGGACTGATCGGTGGAACAGCAATGTTCTTCCTTCTTTATTTCATTGTACTGAAAAAGAAGAATCCTCCCTTTCTTGCTCCTTTGATGACTATTGCAGGACCCTGTGTTCCTTTTGCACATGGGTTAGGAAGAATCGGATGCTTTTTGGATGGATGCTGCTATGGAAAAGAAACGGACTCTGTCTTTGGAATCCGATTCAATACAACCACAGCAAAAGTCTGGCCGACCAATCTCTTTGAAGCCATATTCCTGCTTCTGCTAGCGGGAATCCTCTTCTATTTGGCTTTCCGTCATCATTCCCGTTATACATTCCCAATCTATATGATGTCCTATGGTATTTTTCGCTTCCTGATCGAATTCTTAAGAGGAGACCATCGTGGAAGCTTCATTCCTGGGATATCGCCGTCTCAGTTCTGGTCACTGCTTTTATTCGCCGGTGGTGTAGTCTATCTTGTCTATATCTTATTGGACAATAAGAAAAACAGGCCCAGGACCGAGTCCTGAACCTGTATTGTCACTTCAGCAGTTTTCTCTCCTTCTCAGCGTAGAGACCTTTTTTCATTTGACTCATATAATAGAAGGAAGGGATGATGACTACTAATGCGGATAAAATCCATGTGATAGGATCGGCGGTGCAGACACTGATGAAGCTTCCTAAGGAAGCAGAGGAATTGATGCTTCCATGATTGATGATAGAAGGTAAGAAAGTGCAGATCAATGTACGGGTTAATAGTTCTACAAATCCGCTGAGCAAAGGGAAAAGCGGTTTTTCTAATGCCTGAACCGTATTCCTTCCGATATAGATGAAAGCAAGTGGAATATAGAAAGGCAAAGCGATATAAAGATATGTGTTTCCAAATAGGATGGACTGATCTGAAATCGTATTTTTGGAAAGGAAGATATATTGATAGGCTCCATTGATCGTTAATAGCAATCCAACTGCGGTAGAGAAAACAGCAAGAACAACGCTAAGCTTCGAAGCGAAGAAGAATCCTTTTCGTATTCTCTCGTATTGGCCAGCACCTTTGTTCTGAGAGATGAAGGATAAAAGAGCAGTGCCAACGGCAGAGAGAAGCCCCATAAGTATGCCAGACAATTTATTGGCAACACCATATCCGACCTGAGCCGGATTCCCGTTTACCATATTGCTTGCATCAATCATATCGAACGGAATGACCGAAGCAGACATGATGACAACGCCGACATAGATGACAGACCACTGGAATCCTAAAGGGACACCAAGACGGACATGCTCATAGATGAAGGACCAGCTGACCTTCAGATCTTCTTTTTTCAGTCTTAGTTCCTTGTATCGAACAAAGGCGTAGATGAATGCACCGATCGCTGCTAACGACTGAGATAAGACCGTAGCCCATGCGCTTCCGCTTACTCCCATCTTCAGCGGAACGATGAATAGGATATCCAATCCGATGTTCAGAATACAGGATAGTACCAAGAATAAGAACGGAGTAAAGCTGTCACCAAGTGCTCTTAGTATTGCGCCGACCATGTTGTAGAGCATCTGAGACAAGATACCTCCAATGAAGATGATAGTGAGGTAGTCTTTTGCAGATTCATAGATCTGCTGCATGTTCTCATTTGTCTCGCTAGGAGTGATCTTTACCCATGCAAGCAACAAATCCAAAATAAAGTAAGCAATTAGAGTAAGGATGATGGAGAATAGGACTGCCAGAACGAGTTGAACGAAAACACTTTTTCTTGCCTTCTCTAGATTTTTCTCACCTATTGATCTTGACAATACGAGTGAAAAGCCAGCCGTACATCCGATACTGAAGTTCAATATCAAGGATGCGATAGGCACAGCGTCATTCACGCCTGCGATTTCATTGACACCCAGATTCTGTCCGACGATGATGGTGTCGGTAAGAGAGTAGACCTGCTGAAAGATCAGACTCAGGATGATCGGTATCAGAAACAGAGTAAAGGACTTGCCAATGCTTCCGGTAGTCAGATCGATCGGATCAAAAAGCTTTTTGAATTTTCTTAATATGTTCATAATGCAAAACCAAGGTATTATAGAAAAACGAGGAGGAAAAACACAATCCTAAAGCGCATTCAGATAGTGGAAAGAATCAAAAAACTGCACCGGCTAGCCAGTGCAGTCTATTGTCGATGATTATTTGATGACGTCGCAGCCCATGTACGGACGGAGCACTTCAGGAACGGTGATGGATCCATCTGCGTTCTGATAGTTCTCGATGACGGCAGCTGTCGTTCTTCCGACGGCAAGTCCGGAACCGTTGAGCATGTGGACAAATTCAGTCTTGCTGTCTTTGTCTCTCTTGAAACGGATGTTCATTCTTCTTGCCTGATAATCGGTATCGTTGGAGCAGGAAGAAATCTCTTTGTAATTCTGAGTGGTAGGAACCCACTTGCCATCCTTTTCGACATAGTCGTTATAGGAAGGCATCCAGACTTCCAAGTCGAAGGTCTTTGCAGAAGAGAATCCGACATCGCCTGTGGAGAGGCAGACTCTTCTATAAGGAAGCTTGAGAAGCTCGAGGATTCTTTCGGCTTCTTCTGTCAAGGATTCCAATTCATCGAAGGAATTCTCAGGCAGACAGTATTTGACAAGTTCGACTTTCTGGAACTGATGCTGACGGATGATGCCTCTGGTATCTCTTCCGGCGGCACCGGCTTCGGCGCGGAAGCAGGAAGAATAAGCGCAGAACCATTTCGGAAGATCGCTGGCGGAAAGGATTTCGTTTCTGTAGTAGTTGGTAACCGGGACTTCCGCAGTCGGAATCATCCAGAACTGTTCACCGGTGTTCTCTGTCATATAGGCCTGATCAGCAAACTTAGGAAGCTGACCGGAACCGGTAAGAGAATCGGTGTTGACTAAGAACGGAGGAAGGACTTCGGTATAGCCGTGAGCGGTGTGAGTGTCAAGCATGAAGGAAGCAAGAGCTCTTTCCAGTCTGGCAAACGCACCAAGATAGAAGGTAAAGCGGCTTCCAGTGACTTTGGCAGCTCTGTCAAAATCGAAGAGACCGAGCTTCAATCCGAGTTCCCAGTGGGAAGAAGGCTTGAAGGAGAATGTGGTTGGTTCAGACCAGTACTTCTCAGGGCGGTTGAAGCTGTCATCGGTTCCAATCGGAAGGGAATGATCAGGAAGGTTTGGAGTCTTGAGCATAATTTCGTGAATCTTGTTGTCGATCTCAGCGAGTTCAACATCCAATCTTGCAATTTCTGCTTTATCGAAGCTGACTTTCTCCAAGGCCTTCTGAGCTTCTTCATCCTTATGCTGGGCTTTGAGTTTTCCAATCTCTTTAGACTGTGCGTTTCTTTCCGCCTTCAAAGCCTCGGATCTGACAATGATATCTCTTCTCTTCTGATCCAATCCAGGAAGTTCTCTTAAGTAAGAGAAATCTCCGGTTCTTGTGGTAAGTCTTTCGATGACTTCATCCAAATGATCAATTACGTATTTTACATCAAGCATGTTATTTATCTCCTTGATAATTTAAAATCTTAGACCTTTTATATCAGGTATGCAAGAGCAATGAATATCACTCTTCATCGCCAGAATCATCATCGCCTTCTTTTTCTGCTCTCTTGAGCAGTTCCTTTAAGGCGTCATCCTCGTTGTTAGCGACAGAATTTGTCTCTTCTGTCACTTCATCCTTTGCCTCGAATTCCTCATCGGCAGGAAGGACAGAGACAGAGGAAAGCTTCTCGTTGTTTCTGAGAGTGATGATCTTGACACCGACTGTATTACGTCCGGTTTCATTGACCTGATTCAGAGAAGTGCGGATTGTAGTTCCATGATCAGTGATGATAATAATATCTTCCTCACCATGGACATTCTTGATGACGAATAAGCCACCATTCTTGTCGGTCTCACGGATGGTTCTGACACCCTTGCTTCCACGGGAAGTAATGCGGTATTCTTCGCCGGCTGTGATCTTTCCGTAACCATTGTTGGATAAGGAGAAAATCTTATTTCCGTCGATGGATGTGACAAGGCCGACGACCTTGCATCCTTCTGCTAATTCAATGCCTTTGACACCGGTTGCAGTTCTACCCATACAACGGACATCGGATTCGTGGAAGGTACAGACCTTGCCTTCACTCGATCCTAAGGAGATGAGAGCATTTCCATCTGTCACTCTGACATCCAAAAGTTCATCACCTTCTCTTAAGCTGATAGCAATCTTACCATTGACATTGATGTTCTCGAAGTCTTTGGCTTCGGAGCGTTTTACAACACCATCTTTTGTAGCAAAGAATAAGTAGGTATTTTCGCTATAATCATCCATTGAAATGATTGCAGTGACTTCCTCCTTGTCTAAGAGTCTGAGCAAGTTGACAATCGGGATGCCTTTGCTAGTTCTGCTTCCTTCCTGAATCTGATAGCCACGGCAATGATAGACACGGCCGAAGTTCGTGAAGAAGAGGACATCAGTCTTCGTTCTGGAATGACGCAGAATCTTGATGTCATCATCGGCTTTGGTCTTCATGCCCTGAACGCCGACACCACCTCTGTTCTGGGTGCGGAATTCACTCGGATCGACTCTCTTGATATATCCGCCCTTGGTGAGGAAGATGAGAATCTCTTTGCTTGGAATGAGGTCTTCATCGCTTTCATCGTAGTCGTAATCGGAGATTTCGGTTCTTCTTGCGTCTCCGTATTTCTTCTTGATGTTCTCCAATTCCTCAATGAGGACATTTTCTAGTGTAGCCTTGTTGGCAAGGATGTCATTGTAGTGATTCGTGTCAGCGACAAGCGCATTTTTCTCATCCAGATATTTCTGCTGTTCGAGACCGGTGAGTCTTCTTAACGGCATATCGAGGATGGCTTTGCATTGAACATCATCGAAGTTGAATCTTTCGGTAAGTCTCTTTGTCGCCTCTTCGCTGGTTTTGGAGGAACGGATGATATGAACCGTCTCATCGATAGCATCTGCGACAGCCAAGATGGCATCGATGATGTGAATTCTGGCAAGTGCCTTGGCAAGATCGTACTGCGTTCTTCTTGTGATGATCGTCTCCTGATGATCGATATAGATCTTCATGGCCTGCTTCATATTCAGGACACGAGGAGTTCCATTGTCGAGAGCGAGCATGTTGACAGCAAAGGAGGACTGCAAAGCAGTGTAACGGAAGAGATGGTTCAAGACCAATTCCGGAATAGCGCCTTTCTTTAAGATGACAACGAAATGAGTTCCCATCTTATCGGAGGTGTAGTCGGCGACACTGGCAATGCCATCGATGGTTTTGTTGTCGGCAAGGTCAGCAATCTTCTTGGCAAGTTCTCTCTTGTTGACCATATAAGGGAGCTCAGTGAAGACGATTTCAACGTGACCTGCTTTCTCTTCGGTGTAGTATTTGGAACGGACTTTGACAGAACCGCGTCCTGTCTCGAAGTAATCGCGGATTCCTTTTCTTCCGAGGATGATGCCACCGCCCGGGAAATCAGGACCTTTGATGATTTCCATCAGTCCAGCAGTATCCATCTCCGGCTCTTTGATCAAAGCCTGAATGGCGCTGATTGTCTCAGTGAGGTTATGCGGAGGAATGGAGGTAGCCATACCGACAGCGATACCAGAGGATTCGTTGCAGAGGAGGTTCGGGAAACGGGAAGGAAGGACAACCGGCTCTTTTCCATCGGCATCATAAGTGTCGATGAAAGGAACAGTATCCTTTTCGATGTCTCTTGTCATCTCCAAGGCAATCTTGGAAAGTCTGGCTTCTGTATAACGGGCTGCGGCAGGTTCATCCCCATCCGGAGAACCAAAGTTACCATGTCCCTGGACTAAGGTGTAACGCATTGCGAAATCCTGAGCAAGACGGCACATAGCCATGTAGATGGAGGAGTCGCCGTGCGGGTGATATTTACCCATGACGTCGCCGACGACACGAGCGGATTTCTTGAACGGCTTATCGGGAGTGACACCCATTTCCCACATATCGTAGATAATTCTTCTCTGAACCGGCTTCATACCATCTCTTGCATCAGGGATAGCACGGCTGGTCAGCGTTGAGACTGCATAATCGAGGAAGGAGGATTTGATCTCCGGACCGAATTCATCGGGAGTGACACCAGGAGTGATGCCTTCCTGAAGTCCGACGATTCCAGCGCCCTTCTTCTCAGCAGCTTCCTTATCGGAGATTTCTTCCGAATCGCTGTCTACGGAAGTATCCGTGGAGGTATTTTCCGTCTCTTCGTCTATTTTCTTTTCTTCATCATCAATCATTGTATGTACCTCCTTTAGATATCAAGGTTCTTGACGAACTTCGCATTGGCGGAAATATATTCCTTACGAGGTTCGACGTTTTCACCCATCAGATCAATCAAAGCATCGTTAGCATCCTGAAGGTCCTCAATCGTGACCTGGAGCATACGGCGGTGATTCTTGTCCATGGTTGTCTCGTTGAGCTGACTTGGATCCATTTCACCTAAACCTTTGTAACGCTGAAGCGCGTATCTGGCGTTGCTGGGAAGATGAGATTTGATTCCGTCAAGTTCCTCATCGTTGAAGGCGTAGTAATGATGTCCTTGATAAGTGAGACGGTATAACGGCGGCTGAGCGATATAGAGATGACCAGTCTCTACTAACGGTCTCATAAAGCGGTAGAAGAATGTCATAAGCAGAATACGGATGTGACTTCCGTCGACATCAGCATCGGTCATGATAACGACTTTTCCGTATTTGATCTTGCTGACATCGAACTGCTCGCCCTGTCCCGCTCCGATGGCAGTGACCATGTTATAGATTTCAGCGTTCTTTTCGATTCTTTGCGCCTGTGCCTTCTCAACGTTGAGAATCTTGCCTCTCAAAGGAAGAATGGCCTGAGTCCTTGCGTCTCTTCCACGGACAGCAGAACCGCCTGCAGAGTTACCCTCGACGATGAAGAGCTCTCTTTCAGCGGGATCTTTTGAGATGCAGTCGACCAATTTGTCAGGAAGACTACCGCCGACACCGAGTTTACCCTGAGCAGCAGCTCTTGCTCTTTCGGCTGCTTTTCTTCCCTTATAGGCGGATTCGACTCTGCTATACCAGGCTTTGCCTTCGTTGGGATGCTCCATCAAGTATTCCTTGAGGTAGTCTCCGACAATGGAAGAGGTGATCTTACGGACTTCATCATTTCCGAGTTTGTCCTTGACCTGTCCTTCGTACTGCGGATTGGTATGCTTGACACTTAAGATGACGGAAAGTCCTTCTAAGCAGTCATCGCTTCTGAAGTTCTCATCGTTGTCCTTTAAGAATCCCTTGGCACGGAAATAGTTGTTGAGTTCTCTTCCGATAGCAAGACGGAAGCCTTCTTCATGAGTTCCGCCACCGTTGGTACGGATGTTGTTGCAGTAAGAATTCATGTTGAAGATGCCGGATTTTGTCGGCTGGAAGGCAGCTTCGACAATAACCGTGGTCGGCTTGACATCCAAACCGCCGGTCTGAACAGTGGAAGCACCATTGCAATACGGAATATCCTCAAAGACTCTGTCCTTGGATTCATTGATGAAGCGGATGTATTCGGTGATGCCGTCGTTGAAGCAATAATGGGCGGACTGAACGTTTTCCGGATCTCTTACATCCTCAATCGTGATATCGATGCCACGGGTGAGGTATGCGGTCTGTCTAAGATAGTTGGAAATCGTGGAGAAGTCGAAGGTTGTCGTCTCTTTGAAGATCAAAGGATCTGGAGTGAATTCGACTGTGGTTCCTGTCTTTGTGGCCGGGCATTCGCCGATGATCTCCAAGCCAGGTGCAATGGTATGACCGCCGTTTTCAAAGCGGATTCTGTGAATCTTGCCATCGCGGTAGACAGTGACTTCAACATAGGTAGACAAAGCATTGACGGCTTTGACACCGATGCCGTGGAGACCGCCGGAGATCTTATATCCGGTCTTGTCATTGAATTTTCCGCCGGCGTGAAGGATGGTGTAGACCGTTTCGACTGTGGAAATCTTTGAAGTCGGATTGATGTCGCACGGAATACCACGTCCATCATCTTCGACGCGGACGCGGTTGATCGGATTTTTATCCGTTCCAGGAAGGATAGTGACCTTGATGTGCTTGCAATATCCAGCCATCGCTTCATCAATGCCGTTATCGACGGCTTCTCTGACCAGGTGGTGAAGACCACGGCTTGATGTGGTACCGATGTACATGCCAGGACGCTGACGGACTGCCTCCAAGCCCTGAAGAATCTCGATGTCAGCACCGGTGTAATCATCCTTTGCCTTCATCTTCGCCTCTTCCTGGGCAGTATTCATGTCGATATGCTCGACATGCTGTTCTTCGAAGTTCTCTTCTTTTGGCTTTTCCTCAGCAGATTTCTCAACCGGCTTTTTGTCGCCGCCGAGTTTCTCATCGCTAGCGACCTGAGCGACCTTCTTCATCTGCTTTTCCAATTCTTTCTGACGTTGCAGTTCTTTTTCATTTACTGTTTCATTTTCATCATTCATTTGTCTTTACCTCCTGAATCTGTTGGCTGTGGTTCGTCTTGAATATCGAATAATCGTGGAATCCGTCCCGTATCGTCGTGCCCGTGACAAAGACTTGCTGGTTCTCTCTGTTGATGAGGGACAATAGGCTTTTGCACCTCTTGTCATCCAAATCGGATGTCACATCATCCAATAAGAGAATCGGAGTGTCTTTTAGCACTTTTGCATATTCGTCCAGAACAGCTAATTTCAGGCTTAGGGAAGCGAGTCTGTTCTCGCCTTGGCTTCCGTATCCGGATAGACTGTTCTTGTTCAATAGACCGATCAAATCATCTCGATGAGGACCGATGACAGTACTCTTTCTCAGCACCTCATTCGATTTGGTCTCTTCAAACTTCTTTAAGGATAGTTCCTGATACTGTTTCTGATTTGCCACGATAGGACAGTTTGTCTTATAGGCAAGGGAGAAATCACATTTCCCTTCATCGAACAAAAGGGAATAGTAATGGTTGGCGCTGTCTTTTAGTCTTCTGATCAGATCATTCCTGTCTTTCACAATCCGATAAGACAGATTGATCAGTTCGTTTCTAAGAACATCGATGACATCGTTGTCATAGTTCTGTAAGAGAGCTGTATTCCTCTCCTTTAACAGTTTCTTGTATCTTCCGATAGCGAAGAGATACTGGGGAGAGAGCTGACTCAATGTCTCATCGAGGAACTTTCTTCTCGTTTCCGGGTCGTCCTTGAAGAAGAAGACAAGGGACGGCTCATAATATACGGCTAATAGTTTTCCAAGCATTTTGGACAGGGAATTGATCTTCTCCCCATCAACAGCGAATACCTTGTAGTTCTTTCCTATCAGGCAGGATAAGGAGTGATCCAGGTCATCGCTCATGGAATGATATTCCAGATAGATGGATGCGGACTCTTCTCCTTTTCTGATCAAGTCTTCGTTGTTGGCTTTTCGGAAACTTCTTCCGATTGTAAGATAATAGATAGCCTCGATGATATTGGTCTTCCCTGTTCCGTTATCGCCGGTCAGATAAATTCTGTCTTTTGGAAAGGAACAGTCTAAGTCAGGATAGCAGCGGAAGCTGTGAAGGACTATTCTTTTGACAAACATATCTCATACTTCTTTTCATTGATGGTGATAATATCGCCAGGTCTGATTTTCTTTCCCCTTCTGTTCTCCTTTTCTCCATTGAAGGTGATCTCATTCTCGGAAAGGAAGATTTTCTCTTCTCCGCCTGTCTGAACAAGGTCAAGGAATTTGAGTATCTGACCGAGAGTGACATATTCTCCTTTGATGAAAATTGTTGAGCCGTTCTTTGTCATGATACATCCTCCTATAAATATTGTATTTATACAAACATATATATTA
>CAVJZP010000013.1:0-42175 GCA_963654365.1 Oscillospiraceae bacterium | reverse complement strand
CACAAAAAAGAACATCGATAACCTTTTGAACAACACTGATCTTTAACACTTGAAATTCAGGGGTGAATCCCAAAGTCAGGTTATATATGTTTCAAATGCGATTTTCATCTATAGACTGACTCAGCGCTTATCCTGACATCCCTATTTTTGTCTTTTTCCTCTCTCCATCGGAGAGAAAATAGCGTAAAATGAAAAAGGAAAATCAATTATGGAACTACTCAAAAAGCATTTTACGCTCTCTTATCTCTTCACCTTCCTCATCATCTTCATCGGAGGATACTTAGAACTCTACTCCCTGAAGACAAGAGGCATCTTCTGTGCGATGCAGACAGGGAATCTTCTTAACATCTTTGTCCACTTGATCGACGGAAACAAAGAAATCGTCCTTCTTTCCCTTCTTGTCTTAGCCGTTTTCTTAGTCGGATGCTTCCTTTCTCAGTTAGGAAAGAGATTCTACTTTGCCCACTTCAGAAAAGAGCACTTCCACGCAGTCGTACTGCTGATGGAATCTCTCCTTCTTATTCCGGTCTTCTTCATTCCGATTGAAAAATCGGGTGTCACCAATGGAACGGACATCAATATTTATGATGCCTTAGCGGATTCCTTCCTCGCCTTATACGGAGCAATTCACTTCATCTGCTTCAACGAGGTCAATCATCATAGCTATACGCCGACAATGATGACAAACATGATGAAGAATGTCTGCCTTCACTTTGCAGACAGCATAATAGACAGAAACAAGGAAGAGGCTCTCTCTGCCTTCTGTTATCTGATCTTAGTATTATCCTTTGTCTTAGGAGGAAGCACATTCTATCTTCTGTTCAATGTCCTGAAAGACAATTCCTTGGATAATCATATCCAGTACATGCTCTCTGTCATTCTGATCCTGAATCTTCTTCTCATTCCCTTCTCCCTCTATTTGGGAAAGAAGGAGAAAAGAGAAGAGGCAAAATAAATCATGGTCTTGTATTTCCAAGGTTCACTTATTAAAATAAGTGCTTCCTTTTTTCTATGCCAAGCAAGAATAAAGTCAAAGGCTTCTTCCTCGATTTCCTCTTCATCAATCTAGTCGCTATAACAGGAGCCGGTATCATCTTCCTCTTCCAGCTTTTGATCAGCATGGTCAAAAAGCTTGTTTTGCTTCCTGTAAAACCGACATTGTCTAATGCAATTATCTATCTGGTTTTCATCCTATTGGCTAGCTATATCGAATATCTTTTGCTGAAAAGGAAGAAAAAGATCCGAAAAGCGCTCCATTATCAGGACTTTCTGGAAAATCACAGGATGCTAGACTCTCTTATCGAGGTCTGTGAAAGCATCCTATGCTGCCTTCTCACCTTCCTTATCGCACTGCCTTTGGGAAGCGAAGGGCCGAGCGTCTATATCGGCTTCATGATCGAGAACTTCTACCGCCTTCTCATCTATAAGCATGAGACGACGTTACAGAAGAACCGCTTTGGTTCCATGATGGGATATTCTTTAGCTTTCTTAAACCCGATTGCCGGATTCTTCTTCTATTTTGAAAAGAAAAACAGAAGAGGCACGAGCAAGCAGATGTTCTTCCAAGTCTATCTGCTTCTAGTCTCCTTTGCCTGGATTCTCTTATTCCGCTATCTCTATGGAATGAAGGACTTCTATCTCTATTCCCTTTATAACAAGGATTTAGAAGCCTTCTCGAACAAATACTTCAATCTCTTTGTCCTTTTGATACCGTCTGTGACACTCTTTGTCTCTTTCTTCTACAAGAGATTCATCATGTCCTTAGCCTACTTTGTCAAAGCCAACGACAAAAGCGAAGTCTTCTTCTCTGTTTTTATGGCTCTTGTCACGGTGATGGCTTTGAAATTCACCGGAAATGATTCCTTTGTCGGATTCAGCGATGAGATTTTCCTCTCTGCGGAGGAACTTGTTCTCAGTTCCTGTCTATTCTATTTCTTCATCCGTTTCTTCTGGACCATCTTCAGCAATGATATCTATTATCAGGGAGGACATGTCATCCCGACCTTTGTTGTCGGTGGAAGCATCGGCATGGTTTTAGCCTCACTTCTCTCCACCTTCTATCCTCTGACAAGAGCCGATGAGTCATTGATCATCGTCTTATCCGCACTCTCCTTCTTCGCCTCGGTCACGATGAATTATCTGACGACAATGGCGCTCTGTCTCTCCTTTGGCCCTGGCTATCTTCTCATCCCCTATATGGTGATTCCAATCTCCATCATCTATATCATCATCCATTTAAGCCATGCGAAATCCCTTCCTGACCTCATCAAACATGTCAAAGAGAACAACGACTCCATCGAAAGATCCATCAAGTATTACAAAGTGCTCTCCAGAAAGCGTTAATCCTCTCTTCCCTTGAAATATTCAGTAAGCCTCTTTTCTGCTGTTTCCTTATCCTTTTCCTTGCTCTTTTCCTCATAATGGAGATACCAGTGATTCAGTAAGAGATAGTATCTCTTCTCCTTTTCAAGATAGAGGATCTTTTTGGACGGAACCTGTCTTTTCATCCTATAGTCTTCTGTTTTGAAATTGCATTCCTCATCGATAGAGGAATAACTGATGTGGTCATTATAGAGATTCTGTATGACCTGATAGGGAGTATAGATGCAGTTAAGAGGACGGATCTCATGGACAAGACAGCAGGACTCTGTCCGGAAATAACACTTTCTGTTATGGTCGAGATTCTCTTTTACCTGTCTTCTTTTTTCAGAGGAAGAATCCAAAAGAGCTTTGATCTTTTTCCATTCATCCTCTCTGATTTCGATATCGTTGTCGATGCAGCACTTTCCCTTGTTTCTGCAGTGGTCACACTTATGCCAATAGGGTTCCTTCATCTCTAATTCTTCAATCTCAGAGAAGAGTTCTTCTCTTATCTCATCCAATGTATATGTTTTGTCCATGACTTTATTCTATACCTAAAAGGGATAGAAAAACACCTTATGCGAAAAAGCAAAAGAAGAATAAGAAACAGAGAAAAAGGATTCCAAAGAGGCAAAGAAAAGAGAAAAACAAAAGAAAAAGAATCCAGAATTCACATTAAAAGAAATGGAAAACAAAGGTCAAAAACTGACAAAAACGCGTTTTTGCAAAAAAATATTTTCAGAAAAAGAAAAATGTAAACGCTCTATCAGATGAAAAATCGGGAAAATCAAGAAATTCATGCCTTTTTCACCATATTTTCTTTTTTTCTTAGGAAAAGGCTTATTTTTTATAGTTCTGTTTCCCTTCCGTTTTTTTCGTTTTTTCTTTTGATTATGGTAAATTCTCAAACTGATTTTAACAATGCAAATTAAGAATATTATTTTTAAATATTTCGATAGTTATCGTAATTTTCAAAATGTTATTTTTTCTTTCATGAACATTCGTTTTATTTTCCATTTGTTGCATTTCAAATAAGAAGAATGTAAAATTGTAAGCGGTTAGAAAATGAACAAGAAACTCAGATTAAGCGGGGTTTCCCTTCCCATCTTCTCTTTGCCTAGTCCGTATGGCATAGGAAATGTCGGAAAAGCCGCACGCAACTTCATCGATTTCCTTTCAGAATCCGGGTTCTCTTACTGGGCGATTCTGCCACTAGGTCCTACTTCCTTTGGAGACTCACCCTATCAATCCTTTTCTAGCCGGGCACTCAACCATAACTTCATCGACTTGGATGACCTTGTCGAAAAAGGACTTCTTAAAAAGAAGGATCTCTGCTCCATCGATTGGGGAGACAATCCGAAACTCATCGATTACTCCAAAATCTATGTAAGCAGAATCAAGATCCTGAAAATCGCTTATAAGAGGTTTAAGAAAGGAAAAGGTGACTATCAAAGAGGGTACACATCATTTCTAAGAAAGCACCAGTTCACAGACTATGCCTGCTTCCGTGTTCTAAAGGAAATCAACGGAGACTGTTCCTGGGAAAACTTCCAAGAGGAGCACAGGAACTATTCCCTCGATCTCTTCCAGAAGATCAAGAAGGAACACAAAGATGAGGTAGAGTTCTATGAATGGACACAGTACATCTTCCTAAAGCAGTGGTCTTCTCTAAGGAGTTATGCTCAGAAGAAGGACATCAAGATCATCGGTGTCATGCCGATGCATGTCAGCTACGATTCCATCGATGTCTACAAGCATCACAAAAACTTCCTTCTGAATGAGAAATGCGGTATGGATGTCACCTGTGGCTATCCGCCGGATGTCTTCTTCAGCAAAGGTCAGAACTGGGGATCTCCCGCTTATGACTTCACACAGATGAAGAAGAACAACTACCGTTTTCTCAAAGACCGACTCAGCTTCTGCTACAGTCTCTATGACTTAGTCTTCCTAGACCATTTTCGAGGATATGTCGAATCTTACCTCGTAAAAAGCGGTCAGAAGGATGGCTTAGAAGGAGAGTTCGTCAAGTCGGATGGAAAGGAGATTGTCGATTCCTTCGTCAGCGACAAGAGCCGAGTGATCGCAGAAGATGTCGACTGTGCCTCGGAAGAGGTGAGAAAAGTCCTTTCCTCTCTGAAGATCAACGACACAAGAGTCATCGAATTCGGTTATCCGAGGGAAGAGAAGAACTTCAACAAGGCGATCAACTATCCTTACACCTGCATGTCCTTCTCCTCTACCCATGACTGCAAACCGCTGAAAGGTTACTTACAGGACATGGAAGAAGAGGAAAGAAAGAAGACGGTAAGGGAAGTGAATGTCTCTTGTCACCACTTCGGTGTCGAAGAAGTCAGTGCTGAGGATGTAAACGGACAAGTGGAGGCACTACTAGAACTGAATCTCGCCTCGCTTAGCAATGTTGCAATCCAGGCCATGCCTGACCTATTGTTCCAGGGAAATGAAGCTAGAATCAACACCCCAGGAACCGTCGGCATCAACTGGAAGTACCGAGTGACAGAGGAAGACCTCTCGCCGCTCAACGCCAAACGCCTAAGAGAACTGAACAGACGTTTTGGTCGATGTGATTGATTCTAAGAGGGCAATACTTCTGGAATATAAATTCGTGATCCATTTTCAAAATAGGGGGTAATTACACTATGAAAAGATCAAAATTAGTTTCGTTAGTCGGTATTTCTTTGCTTCTTGTCGGCTGCGGCAGCAAGACCAGTGATGTCACATCCAACACAAACAGTGGCAACACAGACAAAGGCACAACGGAAACAACAGACACAAGCAAGGACATCACCACAAACATCGTTATCGGTGCGTCCGCAACTCAGTCTAGTTTCGTCAAGACTCAGGCCGAGAAGTATCTCAGTGACAACGGTTACAAGAATGTCACCGTCACAATGTATGAAGTCGGCGAAGACAAGGCAAAGGACATCGCTGATTTCGGCGCTGAAGGTGCCCCGGACATCTACGGCTTTGCTTCCGATCAGCTCGGAACACTCTATTCCAAGGGTGCATTGGCTGAACTTCCCTCCAAGCTTTCCAACGGCTTGATCTCTGATATGGGCGATGAAGCTGCTAACGCTGGCAAATTAGGCGAATCCTATTATGGATATCCTTATGCTGGTGATAACGGCTACTTCCTCTACTACAACAAGGACATCGTTTCCGATGAACAGGCTAAGACAGTCGAAGGCATCATTTCTGCCTGTGCCGATAAGGAACTCAAGTTCGGTTATGCTCTTGACACGGATTCTTCCTTCTTCTCCATCGGTACTTTCATGTCCTTTGGCGCAAGATATAAAGTCAACCTCAACTCTGATGGCACTTTCAAGTCTGCTTCCTCTGACTTCGACGGCGAGAAAGGCATCTTAGGTGCTAAGGCTGTCAATCAGCTTTGCCAGAACACCAATGTTGATGTCACAAATGCCGGTGCCAGAAGCAAGGCTCCGACAGTCGCTAATGGCTTCGGTGCTGTTGTGGAAGGCTCCTGGAACTATTCCACCTTCTCCGAAACGTTAGGTGACAAGATGGGTGTCGCCAAACTTCCGACCATCACCGTTGAAGGACAGACTGCAAACCTTTCTTCCTTCTTAGGCTACAAGCTCTATGGTGTCAACCCGAAGAAGTCCGGAAATGATACCGCTAGACTTACTCTTACCCACCTCCTTGCTAACTACCTCGTCTCTGCTACATGCCAGGAAGCAAGATTCGATGCTCTTAACACCGTTCCGACTCAGAAGACTGTCAAGGCTATGGAAAAGGTCCAGAACAATGGACTTGTCAAGGCTCTTGCCGCTCAGGCTGAATTCTCCGTTGCTCAGACCATTGTTCCGAACAACGTCTGGACTGGCTGCACAGCAGCTGTCGATAGCCTTAAGGCTGAGAATCCGGACTATGCAGCAATCATGAAGACCTATGCCGATTCCATCGCTGCCTCCACAAAATTCTAATCCGTCTCTGTCCAATATATAGTCAATATAGGAGAGTAGGTATATACCTACTCTCCTTATGTCGTTTATAATATACGTGCCAACATTTTGCAAACCATCAGAAAGGAGAGACATATGGCAGATTCTAACGCTTCTGTGCTTGAGAGCCAATTGGAATATTTGTCATTGAGCAGACCGAAGAAGATCGTGTATCGGTTCACTCACTTTTTCACAAATATGCCAAAGAAGGCAAAGCTCAAAGCACACAACTTCAAAGTCAAAGCCAGAAAGACAAGGAAAGGCATTCTAGGTGTCCTTTTCCATCTGTTCGATGCGATGAGAGAGGGAGACTACAAAACGAGACTGTCTTTTTTGTTCATGGGATTCGGCCTTGTGACCAGAAGGCAGATCATTCGTGGTGTTTTCTATTTTTTATTTGAAATTGCTTTTTTCGCATTCCTTGCCGTCATCGGTATCCCATCCTTAAGTAACTTATCTAACTTGGGTGCTGTTGCCGCTGGCAGTTATCCGACGACAGAAGGCCTATTGGATATCATGGCCCCTGTCTATTACGATAACTCTTTCACCATCCTTCTCTACTCCTTGCTCACAATTGTCCTCATCCTGCTTTTCGTCTTCCTCTGGTACAACCAGATCCGCGACAGCAAGGAACTTCAGGACAAAGAGGAGATAGGAAGATACGCAAGCGATAAACAGACGATAAAGAATGTCTTCGACAAGAGCTATGACAAGACACTTCTTTTCATTCCGATTGGAACCCTTAGCATCTTCAGCATCTTCCCCATCATCATGATGGTTGTGATTGCCTTCACCAATTACGATTATCTCCATGAGCCGAATGCAAAACTCTTCGACTGGGTCGGGTTCTACAACTTGGAAACTCTCTTCTCCTCAAACGGCTCCACTTCAGCGAGTTCTCCGATCTTCCTTCAGACCTTCGGCAAAGTTCTTCTTTGGACTTTGGTCTGGGCATTCTTTGCTACCTTCTCCAACTATTTCTTAGGTATGATCGTCGCTATGATCATCAATACCAAAGGAATCAAGCTGAAGAAATTATGGAGAACGATTCTCATCACAACAATTGCCGTTCCGCAGTTTGTCTCACTCCTTATCATTTCCCAGATGTTTGCCGATTCCGGTATCGTAAACAATATCTTGCAGAGCATCGGATGGATATCTTCTCCGATCAAATGGTTATCGGATCCTATCTTAGCCAAAGTAACGATTATCTTGGTCAACACTTGGGTCGGTATTCCTTATACGATGCTGATCTGCACGGGTCTATTGATGAATATTCCGGAAGACTTATATGAGTCAGCCAGAATCGATGGCGCAAGCCCGGCAAAGATGTACTTCAAGATCACGCTTCCTTATATGTTATTCGTCACCGGTCCTTATCTCATCTCGCAGTTTGTCGGAAACATCAACAACTTCAACGTTATCTACCTACTCTCTGGGGGAGGACCTGTCTTCACCTTCACCACATCCAATGTTCCGGCTTTGATCCGTGACTCCAATGTCGGTAACACGGACTTGCTTATCACCTGGATCTATAAGATCACAACCAACTCCGCTTACGACTACGGCATGGCATCGGTATTAGGTATCATCATCTTCGCCGTCGTCGCCTTCTTCTCTCTCATCTTCTACAACAGAAGCGGTTCTGTCAAGGACGAGGAGGCCTTCCAGTAATCATGGAAAACGCAAAGAAAAAGAACTATCGTTCTCATAAAAGAGCAATCACGACAAGAAACATCGTCATCTACGCATTCCTGATCATCTTATCGATCGTCTGGCTTGTTCCTTTTGTCTATCTTGTCTTCCAGTCCTTCTCCTCTGTCTCTTCTGCACGTTATTTCATGCCACTTCTTCCTACGGAAGAAAATATCGCTAATCTTGTCCCCGTCTGGACCTTTGCTAACTACATTAAGCTATTCAATTCTCCTTACTATCATTTCGGCAACTGGTATCTCAATACGCTCATCATCGCTGCGGTCTCCTGCATCATTGAGACGGTCATGGTATTAGGTACCTCCTATGCTTTCTCCCGTCTTCGCTTCGCCTTGAGAAAGCCTTTGATGAAGCTCATCCTCTTATTAGGCATGTTCCCTGGCTTCTTAAGCATGCTCATCATCTACTTCGTCCTCAAGCTCATCGGCTTAAGCGGAAATGTCTACTCCCTCATCCTCATCTATATTGGAGGTTCTGCTATGCAGTACTATATCGCCAAAGGCTTCTTCGATACGATTCCTAAATCCTTGGATGAGGCTGCTATGATCGATGGCGCCAACAAGAACACCATCTTCTTCAAAGTCATCATGCCTCTTTCCAAGCCGATCATCGTCTATACGCTCCTTATCACATTCACTGCACCTTGGGGAGACTTCATGCTTCCTTCCTATCTTGCCGGCGGTACCGATACCGCGAGAACTGTCGCTGTCGGTATGCAGAAGATGATCACCACCTTGGAGACCAAGGTCGAATACTTCCCTGTCTTCTGCGCTGGCGGTGTTGTCGTCTCCATCCCGATCATGATCCTCTTCTTCTGGCTACAGAAGTACTATGTCGAGGGTATTACGGGTGGCGCTGTCAAAGGCTAAAGTATGAAAAAGGGTATATTGCTCCTTTCCTTACTCTGTCTTCTTGTCTCCTGTAACGGAAATACAGAGTCCGATAAGACCGAGAAGGAAAATACGGATACTTCAACTAGCGAGAATCAACAAGATCACTTCCAAAATGAAGCTCTGACAAACGATGTCATCGATGACAACTACAGAAACTACTATGAGATCTTCGTCCCTTCCTTTGCTGACAGCAATCACAATGGTGTCGGAGATCTGAAGGGAATCATCGCAAAGCTCGATTACCTTTCCGATATCGGATATACCGGAATCTGGCTTTCTCCGATCTTCTCCTCTCCATCCTATCACAAATATGACTGTCGGGATTATTTCTCTATCGATTCCTCCTTCGGAACGATGGATGATCTGAAAACATTGGTCAAAGAAGCGCATAAAAGAAATATCAAAATCATCCTAGACGGTGTCTTCAACCATACTGGTTACACCAATGAATGGTTCACAAATGCTCTTCTTGCCAAAAGAAAAAAGGTCAGAGGAGACAAACTGACAGAGGAAGAAGAAAACTATGCTTCTCTCTATGTCTTCTACGATTCCTTAGAAGAAGCCGAGAAATCCAAAAAGACCTACTATAAGGCTGGCGGAAATGACTTCTACTACGAAGGAAACTTCTCTTCCGACATGCCAGAATTGAACTTTGACTCCGACTTCGCCTATACCAAGATCAAGAGTGTCATTGATTACTATATGTCCGATGAGATTGCAGTCGATGGATTCCGTCTGGATGCCGTCAAGTACTACGACTTGAACAACACCTCCCACAATGTCGAAATCCTCAATGCCATCACCAAGATGGTAAAGGACAACAATCCGAACGGATACGTTGTCGGAGAATGCTGGGATAACAGCAAGGTCATCTCGGACTACTATACTAGCGATGCCGATTCCTACTTCTACTTCCCCGCTTCGGGATCGGATAGCTTCCTCACATCCTCCAGCAATAACGAAGGCAGGATGAAAGGTGTCTATTACCGTGGCGCCTTAGCGATGGAAGAGAACTGCTCCGATAAGATTCCTGCTCCCTTCTTAAACAATCACGACATGGCAAGAACCTCGTTCTCTAAGAAGTATATGTATCAGAACAAGTTCACTCTTGGACTGTTATCAATGCTCAAAGGCTCTGTCTTCCACTATTACGGTGATGAGATCGGAATGAATAGCAATAATCTCAATAGCGGAGATTACAGGGATTCCTCCTACCGCACGCATTACTACTGGGATGATGAGACACATGACATGGAATGCAACAATGTCGAGCACGCACTTGCTCAGACGGAAATCTATCCGGCCAGCAAGCAGCAGTCAGCGGATAACGATTCCATTCTGAACTATGTCAAAGAGCTCAACCATGTAAGGCTAACCTATCCCTTCATCGCAAGAGGAGAGATGGATGACAGTCTGGATGAATCCGATACGAAACTGTTGAATACGCCAAGCAAGAATATCCTAGCCATCAAGAAGACCTACAAGAACAAATCCTATAAGATTCTCTTCAACTTCTCCTCCAGTAACAGTGAAGATTACGATGTCAAAGATGAATATACAGTAAAATACGTTTTGACAGCTGATAAGAGCACTTATGCCGACTATAAAGACAATCAATTGACTCTTCCTTCGTATGCTATCGCCATACTGAGTCAAGAATAAAGGAGAAATGATTTATGGCAAATCTCAAACTAGAACACATTTACAAGGTCTACCCCAACGGAACCAAGGCGGTCAATGACTTCTCCATGGATATCAAGAACGGAGAATTCATCGTCTTCGTCGGTCCTTCCGGTTGCGGAAAGTCTACGACTTTAAGAATGATTGCCGGTCTTGAGGAGATCACCGCTGGTGAACTCTACATCGATTCCAATATCGTCAACGATATGGAGCCGAAGGACCGCGATATCGCCATGGTTTTCCAAAACTATGCCCTTTATCCGCATATGACCGTCTACGATAACATGGCATTCGGCCTTAGAATCCGCCATGTCCCGGAAGACATCATCCAGGAGAAAGTCCTTTGGGCGAGTGAAATCTTAGGAATCAAGGACTATCTCGACAGAAAGCCGAGAAATATGTCCGGCGGTCAGAGACAGAGAGTCTCCTTAGGCCGTGCTATCTTAAGAGACCCGAAGGTCATGCTTCTCGATGAGCCGTTAAGCAACCTCGACGCCAAGCTTCGCGCCCAGATGAGAACGGAGATTGCAAAGCTTCATCAGAAACTGAAGACCACCTTCATCTACGTCACTCACGACCAGACGGAGGCCATGACCTTAGGCGACAGAGTCGTAGTCATGAAGAGCGGCAGAATCCAGCAGGTCGATACCCCGAAGAACCTCTACAACTATCCGGAGAACGTCTTCGTCGCTGGCTTCATCGGAACGCCGCAGATGAACTTCTTCGACTGCACATTGTCAAGAAAAGGAGATGATGTCACACTCCACCTCAGAGACAACAATCAGGATCTCCACCTCTCTTATAACTACCTCATCAAGGCGCTTCCGCAGTATCTTGACGGAAAGCATAATCTAAAGCTGGGTATCCGCTGTGAGAACATCACACTTGTCGATAGTACTGCTGAAAATGCCATCGCCTGCAAGATCTCTCACTTTGAGGAATTGGGAAGCGAATGCCTGATCTATGCGGAACTCGGCGACGAGAGCCATCCGAGCGAACTCATCATCAAAGTCAGAGAGATCAACGACCTCTCCGTCGGCGATACCATCTATGTCCACTTCGATCCGGAGAAGACCTATTACTTCGACAAGAAGACAGAAGAGACCATCACCCCACGTATCCCGAAATACAATTCCTTCACTGCATCCATCAAGGGAAACAAGCTTTCCTTGCTCTCCAGCAAGATTGCGCTTCCCGAAGCCCTTAACGCAGGTGACATCCAGGACGGTGAACTTCAGGTTCCTGTCGATGCCATCGAATTCGCTGAGGAGGGAATTGAGGCCAAGGTTCTGAAGATTGAGAAGATCTCCGATACGACCCTGATTCATCTCGAAAGCGACAACCGAGTCTATTTCGCTATTTCCGACAAGGATGTCAAGGAAGGTGACATTGTCCATATCACATTCGACTTCACACGCCTTACCTTCACCTTTGAAGAAATGAACATCTTTGAGCCGATTGTCAAATTTGATAGCCTTATGGCCCGTTTCTACAACTATGAGACTGTTATGAGCGAAGAGAATCGAGAGGACTTCAAAGAATACCGCGACGAGAAGATTAAAGCCGCAAGAGACTATGTCTCCGCTGAGATTCTCTTAGAGAATAACCGCTATGACAAGGCTGTCTTAGACTTAGACGGAGAGAATCTTGAGGCCAACAAGGAAAACGCAAAAGCTCAATTGGCTGACCTCATCTGTAAAAACAATGCGATTCAGGCTAAGATGAAAGAGGCCTACACCTCTTCCTGCAATGAGCTGAAGGCAAACTTCCTCGCCGAGAAGAAAGAGGCCATCAGAAAGAACAATGAACTCTTCGACGAGAAGAAAAAGAAGGAAGAGAGCGAATACCGCGAATTCATGGAGAATAACGCGGATAAGATGACAAGAAAGAGAAGAACCGACGAGTATCATATCTTCAAAGACAACTTCAGAACAGACAAAGAGAATACCATCACCCGTGTCTTAAACGGACTCACTCAGGACTATGAGACCAATCTCAGCCGCGTCAAGAGCGAGTACAGAAGAAATACGGACCTTCTGAAGAAGGAAATCGCCAACAAGAAAGAAGAAGTCAAAAACGCTTCTGATCCTTATAAGCACTTGGCAAAAGAGCACAACGAGAAGCTGAAAGAGCTCAATGAGAAGTTAGAGAATTCGGCCAAGAAAGCAGGATTTGTCTTCTTCCTCCAATTCGATCAGAGATACTACGGACTGCTTCCTGACATCATCTCCAACAAGCTGATTCAGGGTCTTGCTACCCGTGTCTTCTCCCGTCAGTTCAGAATCGATATCCCGCATGATGCCTATATCATCAAAGAGGACGGAAACGGATTCAAGGTCGTTGTCGAGTCCATCCTCAACTATGGCGATAAATACTTCATGCGCTGCCGTTATCTCACCGATAGCGCCCAGGAGCAGTTCATCTTCGTTGAGACGAAGACTCCTCTCTCTATCGGAAAAGAGATTGCGCTTGACTTCGATTTAGGACGCTGCCAGATCACAGAGACCGATATGAACATCCGTCTCTACTAAGGAGGGCTTATGAAGAAATCAAATCTTTTGCTTCTTCCTCTTATCCTCCTCTGCTCCTGCTCCAGCTATGACGAAAACGAACTCATCACCCGTTCTGTGGCCTCCATCGATAAGATCGATTCAGCCACTGATCGAGTGACCTACACGGGAAAACCGGAAGGAAACGTCCTCCATTTCACGGAATTCACCGTCTCAGAAGAAAAGAAAAACACCGTACCAAGTCTCGATTTAGAGGACAGCGGATACGTATTCGGTTCTTCCTACGCCCTTTCCGCTCCGATGAGACTCAGTAAGGATTCCTACTATCCAAAAGAGGGAACGGATGATTCTGGATACTCCTATGCAACACTAAGCTTCCTTCTCAACTACAGTGGAGACCATATCCACCATATGGAATTCGAAGATACGAATGACAGGCTCATCTTCTCTGTCAAGAACATCTCGAAGGAAATCAGCATTGGAAAGGTCAATACAGACCCCGAGAATCCTCCGACGAAGAGCGTCAAGCTCTATGCGAGATACAATCTCACTCTCACCTATGACAAACAGGGCTTTTTGATCGAAGAACTTATCGAGACGACCAATATCCATACCGATGATGAGTCGAAGACAGTACACTATCACGTCAGCTATGAATATCAGACGGAATAAGGCACTTCTCTTTCTTCCTGTTCTCTTCCTCGCCTCCTGCAATAAGATTGAGCTCAGTGAGGATATGACTCGCCTAATCTATTCCCCGACATTACAAGCCGCTAAAGAAAAGGTAAAGACTGTCTCTGCTGTCAATTCAAATACCATCTATGATGAGAATAGCAATGAGCTTGGAAAAGAGACCTATACCCTTTCTATCGACCGCACGAATTTCAAAAGCGAGTATTCCTATACGAGAGTCGATACCTATTCTGGAACGTTGATCTCTTTGGATAGCACCTATAACTCAGGACTCTATCTCAGTGAAAAGAATACCTCGGTATCCTATAACGAAAGGGAATCCGTCTATGAGGTGACAGTTCTCTTGAAGGGATATAAAAGCAAGGAAGATACTTCCTCAATCGAAAGCAAGACAGCGGGCATTTTCAGATACACGCAGTCGAAGTTTGAAGAGGAGATGGATAACAAAATCTTCTATTCGAGCAATGTCTCATCCCGCTATACGGGCGGATACTATATGGCTGACTTCTTCAAGACCATCTTAAGCGAATATCAGTCTTTCACTGTAAAGGATAACACCCTGGTCTACGAGATCAAGGATAAGACCTACAAAGTCAACAAAGAGGAAGCGATTGTCAATGAGACGCTTGTCATGAATGACTTCGGCATGCTATCTTCCATGAATCAATCCGCTTATAACACGACTACAAAAAAGAAAAGCGTATCTTCCACAAGAGTAGTCTACAACGCTTAAGTAAAAAACTCCTGAATCAAATCAGGAGTTTTTTGATGTTGAAAAAGCAGAAATCAGCAGTTTTACAATAGGTAAGATACTACCTAAACAGTATGCCGCTATTTACGACCTAACCGAATCTGCTCTAACATATACTTGGCAGCATCATCACCTTGGCTAGCTGCCTGCTCTATCAATTTAATGCCGTCCGACTTGTTTTGGGCGATTCCATCTCCTTCATAATACATCGCCCCAAGATTGAACTGGGAAATAGCATCCCCGGCATCTGCACCGATAGCATACCATCTTGCCGCCTGATATTTGTTCCGTTCCACGATTTCACCTTTATAGTTGATATCACCTAACATCCTTGCGGCAATGGGGTATCTATTTTCGCCTGCTTTCTTTAACCATGTCAAAGCTTGGTAAAGATTCACTTCTACATTGCCCAGACCATAACGATAGAAGTAATACAATTCCACTTTAGCCCCATCATTTCCATTTTCCGCAGCCTTTTTATACCAATCGAATGCTATCGAATCGTTTCGGGAAACGCCATAACCCATATGATAGCAGAAACCTATCATGAACTGGGAATAGGAATTACCTAAACTCGCAGCCCGTCTAAACAAAGTCAAGGCATCATTGTATTGCTTGCTATTGTATAAAGCCGTCGCTCTCTTAACAAGTTCATAAATGTCGTTGTTTGTCGGATTCACCGTTCTTTGAGATGTTGATGAGGGAACTGTTGATGCTGAAGTCGGCTTTGATGTTGATGTCGGTTTTGGTGTTGATGTCGTTTTAGGTGGAGTACGATTCATCGTTGGGGATTGATTTCGCTTCGCATCAAAATCCCTCAACATTTTTATTGCGGTTTCATCCCCGGTTTTTGCAAGATCAGATACCATTTTGTATCCACGTTCTCTATCGATAGGAACACCTTGCCCATGGTAATAGCAAAATCCTAGTGAAACGGTAGCAGCGGAATAGCCTTGTTCGGACGCTTTCTTATACCAGCGTACTGCCTCATAGTAGTCTTTTGTCACACCCTGACCAAAATAATAGTTTTTGCCTAGTGCATATTGTGCTAACTTCTCTCCTTGCTCCGCGGCTTTTCTGTACCACTTTATCGCCTCGGAATAATCCTGTTTCACTCCTAGTCCCTTTTCATAACACAAACCGACATTGAATTGTGCTTTATCCAAGCCTTGCTCAGCCGCCTTTCGAAACCACTTTATCGCCTCTGCATAATCCTGTTTCACTCCTAGTCCCTTTGCATAAAAAACACCAATATTGAATTGTCCATCATCCACGCCTTGCTCCGCAGCTTTTCTATACCATTTTGCAGCCTCGGAATAATCCTGTTTCACGCCTTGACCATTTTCATAACACACACCTGTGCTGTATTGTGCAGTATAACAGCCTTGTTCTGCGGCTTTTCTATACCATTTTGCAGCTTCACTATAGTCTTTAGGTACACCTTGACCATAATAATAGCAGTCACCCAAATGATCCTGTGCAAAGGAATTGCCCTTATCCGCGGCAATCTTGAACCAATACACTGCTTTATTAATATCTTTCGCTGTTCCTTCGCCATTGTAGTAGCAACGTCCGAGTTTGAACTGACCGCTTGTATTATCCGCATTCGCGGCAATGGAATACAACCGGAACGCTTCTTTCATGTCTTTTTCAAATCCCTTGCCATATTCGTACATTATTGCTAAGTTCACATAGGCAGAGATATTATTTAAATCCATTGCCTTTCGATATAGTCTTGCGGCTTCCTTATAATTCTGTTTTACGCCATGACCCTCATCATAGAGAACACCAAGGCAATTGATGCCACGTGAATCACCTTGAAGAGCGGACTTCATTATCAAATCAGCGGCCTTCTTATAATCCTGTTTTACGCCAGTTCCTTGGTAATAGCAGACACCAAGGCCAGCCTGAGCTTTAGCGTCTCCTTGATCAGCAGCCAGCCTATACCAGTAGACAGCCTTTGCATAGTCGCGCAAGACATTCTTTCCGTTTTCAAAGCAGTTTCCAAGATAAGACTGTGCGGAAGCATTTCCGTTCTTTGCTGATAACTCATAGTATTTCATCGCTTCAGAGATGTTGGCCTTTGTCCCTGTTCCTTTTTCATAGCATACAGCGACTTTATACTGTACGTCCGCCCTGTTTGAATCTTTCGCCGCGGCAAGATAAAGCTCGAAGGATTTCTTCTCATCCTTCGTTTCACCGGAAACACGGTCATAGGCGCGGGCTAGGTTGGCCTTAGAGGCAGAAACGCCAAGCTGTGCTGCTTTTTCGTAGCAGCGCATGGCTTCCTTTTCATTCTTCTCCGTTCCTCTTCCATTCTCATATAACGTGCCAAGATTATTGATGGCGATAGGATGTCCCTTATCCGCGGCCTTTTTGTACCACAGGAATGCTAAGGCGTCATCTTTATCCGTAGCATAGCCACGGTCATAAAACAAACCGAGATTGAATTCGCATTCCGTGTCTTCCAACTGGGCGCCTTTCTTGTACCACTGAAAGGCTTCCTTATAATCAGAAGCGGTTCCATATCCATAATAATAGCAGTCTCCTAAATATCGGTAGGACTTTGTGACGGATGCTTTCGCTGCCTTTTTGAAGTGGGGAAACGCCTTACCGAGATTCTTGGAAGTCCCTACCCCTTCATAAAGGCAAAATCCGACATTGTATTCCGCTTCAACACACTTCTGAGATACTGCCTTCTTATACCATTTGAACGCTTCCTTTTCATCCTTTTTCACCACGGTTCCAGACTGATAGAACTCACCAACATGATAAGAGGCTAGACCATAGCCATATCCTTCTTCTGCCGACTTCTTATAATAGGAAAAAGCCTTCTTGAGATCTTTCTCTATCCATTCACCAGAGGCATAGTAGTCTCCTAATTTGCATAAAGCAGCATTATGATTCTGTTTTGCAGCAAGAGAAAACAGCCGATAGGCTTCTTTTATATCCTTCTCTGCTCCTTTTCCGTTTTCATAGCATTCACCTAATTCGTATTGTGCATGGGCGTTTTTGCCTTCAGCAGCGATTTTAAGATAACGGATAGCCTGGGCGAGATCCTTTTTTACTCCTTCGCCATGGAGATAAATCTCACCTAATTCACAGAAGGCACTAATATTTCCGAACTCGCTTGCCTTCTTCAAGTAGGAGATAGCCGTATCGATGTCTTTTGCGACACCATAGCCATACCGATAGTTATATCCTAAATTAGACATGGAGGAATTATTCCCTTGCTTGGCGGCGCGAAGATACCATGCCGTATCATCTTTATATGATTGCCGGATTCCAAAATTGTTCTGTGCAAAGGCGTCGCCTCGATAGGCTGCTTTGCAAAGCAGTTTCAATCCTAAATCATCGTTTCGCAAAGAGGGTTCTCCCTTCAAATAAAGGTAGGAAGCGTTAAACATCGCACGGACATATCCTTTCTCCATCGCTTTACCATAATAGGTTAAAGCCTGTTTCCCGTCTTTCTTTACTCCATAACCCAAATCAAAGCAATATCCTAAGAGAAACATGGCAGCATCATTTCCGTTTTTCGCCGCTTTATTGAGGTACTTCAGTGCCTTATCATAATCTTTCACCACATGATATCCATGCAGATACAGATAACCGAGTCCGACATCCCCATAGAGATTTCCGGCTTTCGAGGCCGATTTGAAAAGTTCGTATGCCTTATTCATGGCATCCTCAGTCTTAAGATTGTCGGTATAGAATCGGCCAAGGGCATAAACGGCCAAAGGCAAGGAGTTATTGATTGCGGTATGATAGCACTTCTCCACCATCGAAATCTCGTCAATGCTTGGATTAACTGGTAAAGCGTTCTTTGCCATCTCAGCAAGTTTGATATAACTTGGAAGATATCCTTTCTCGCTTGCTTCTTTAAAGAGACTCCTTGCCTTGTTATCATCCATTTCTGTGCCGAATCCAAAATAGTAGCAGTAGGCAAGAGCATACAGATTTCTAGGATTATCCGTTTTGGCTTTGGAAAGAAGCAAGAATGCCTTATCTGGATTGCAGTCCGTTCCATATCCGAAAAGATAGCAGTATCCTAAACTATCCTCTGCATTCTTATAACCATGATCGACAGCTTTCTTCAGCAAGGAGTAGGCAGTGTCCGGCTTATAGTATTTTGTATCTTCTAAGAGTGCCACTTCACCGAGAATATAGGATTTCAGTCCGATATCATCCCCTTCACTTTCAGAAAGAGTCTCATATGCTTTGTTAAGATCCTTCTTTGCTCCTTTTCCTTCCAAATAGCATAGGGCAAGATTTCCTTTCTTCCTGAGCAGTCCTTTTGAAAGTGCAGTCTCATAGTTACTGACAGCCTCTATATAATCTCCCTTATGAAAATAGTAATCGCCTAATTCAGAATAGGCTTTGCCACATCCTTGTTCTATCGCATTTTTCAAGAGGTCTTCACTGGTTGATGTGTAACGATAGATTTTACTTCTTGCCAGATATACGGCGCATTCTGGATAGCCGCGGAAGAAAAGATACATCAGATCTTCAACGTTTTCTGCAAAATTAGAAATATCCATTCCAGACTGAACCAACTGCAAAGTCGACCTCATCGGAACATCCACTTCCTTTTCCTCCATACGGCTAGAAAAGATATAAAGGTAGCCTTCATACAACGAAAGATCTTCTTTTGGGCATCCTGGACCGATGAGTTTACACATACCATAGGGATAATAATCCGCTTCGGTTGCTTTCATATACCACCGAAAAGCCAGTTTCAGATTCTTGTCAAGCCAGATTCCATAGTGGAAGCAGTCTCCGATTCTCGAAGCAGCCAAAGGCGAATTTGGATTTTCGTATTGCGCCCTTACATAGGCTAACAGGGCATCTTTATCCTCATATAACTGACGGTAGCAGTCGCCGACAGCGACATAGTCAACCGGTTCTTGATGAAGTTTGGCCTTTAACTTCTTCTTCCATTCATGCTTAAAAGAAAAACTGAGTTTCTTGCTTTCGCGGCATACTTTGTCCTTCTTTTTTCCGTTAGCAAGATACGGTTCAAGAAAGCGTTTGAATCCTTTATCCATAATCATTCCACCTTTATGGATTAATAATACCATAGTTCGCATCAGATTTTGTACAGAATTACATTTTTTGTCGAAAACAGTCTGTGCCGTCTGGAAAGTGACTCACAAAACGAACAAATCATTGGAGTGTTGCCGATTGTTTCAGCACTGCACAGAGAAAATATTCCTTTTCCCTACACGCATTTTACTTTGAGTTAAGGCGGATATGGTTTAAAATTGAATACATTGAATGGAGGTATCTCATCATGAAAAACAAATCTATCACAATCTTATCCTTATTGCTTATGACCACACTTGCCGCCTGTAACTTCAACGGTGACAAGAACAGTGAAACAGAGAGTAACACTACACCGACAACAGACACTTCTAAAACGAGCGATAGTTCTGATAGTTCTGCAACAGAAAGTGAGAATACTTCCTCCTATTCCAAGCTCGTATCCAACTTCACTCAGCAGAATTACGCTTCCATCAGCGATTATCCTTATATGCCATCCACAGGTGAAATCAATGTCCTTGTCATCCCTGTTGTCGTCAAGGACTACAAAGACAATGCAACCAGCAAAGTCAAAAGCGATTTAGAAAAGGCGATGTTCGGAAATAGTGAAGATACCGGATGGGAATCCTTGTCCTCCTACTATGAAAAATCCTCTCACGGCGCCTTGAAGATCAAAGGAACGGTCTCAGACTGGTATGATCCTGGTCTCACTTCTAGTGAGATGGCAAAGAAAGATACGGATAATGAATATTCGACGAGACTCATGAAGCAGGCCGTCAGCTGGTATAAGAAGACATACAACGATGACTGCACCCAGTATGACAACAATCACGACGGCTATATCGATGGTGTCTTCCTCATCTATTCCGCTTATGACTACAACACCGGCTACTCTTATGATGCTGACTTGAAAGAGGATCTCTTCTGGGCCTATACGACAATGGACTATGAGGCTACTTCCAATCTCACGTCCCCGAATGGTGGATATTATTTTTGGGCCAGTTTTGATTTTATGTATGAGGGATACGGTGAAGAGAAGGTCGATGCCCACACCTTTATCCATGAGACAGGGCATATGCTCTCTCTTACCGACTATTACTCCTATACGACAAAAGACAGAAACGGAACCTCCATCTACTCCCCGATGGGCGGAGTCGATATGATGGATTACAATATCTGTGAGCAGGATTGCTTCTCCAAGTTCGTCTTAGGCTGGAACACGCCCTACTATATCGATCACGAAGGAGATATCACCATCGCTACCGCAGCAGAAACCTTAGACTGCATCCTCATACCGACTAAGAAAGCAGCAGTAACCAACTCTTTTGATGAATACGTCATGTTAGAGTTATTCTCACCAAGCCTTGGACTCAACGAGAAGGATCTGACTACCGGATACGGAAATTATGAGGCAGACGGAACTCTTTCTAAGGAAGGAATCCGTGCCTATCACGTCGATAACCGTGTCTGCAAATTCAAAAAGGAAGACGCATCCGATGCCACTTATGCGGATTTATCCAATCTAGAAGATGACTATTACTATGTTGTCGCACATGAAAACTCTCCGACTGGATACTATAACGGGGAAAGCAATTATTCTCTGAATTATCTGAATCCGAATTATCGCGTCATTACTCAGCTTTCCAAAAGCAACCGCGCTTTTGCAAAAAACGGATATATGTTCTCCGATCAGGATATGTATTACGCGGGTGACTCCTTTGATTTCACCGCTTCCAAAGTCCAGTTCCCGGACAAGACAAAGATGAATAACGGAAGCGAGTTAGCCTATAACTTCACCGTTACGGAAATTAAGGACCACAAAGCAACGATTCACTTCACAAAGAACTAATCGGAATCTTTCTTGTCTTCTTTCAGCGGTCTTCCATCGGGACCATAATTCTCTTTTGAAGTATCTTTTTCAGGGTCGATCAGAACAACATTTCTGACAAAATTGGAAAATTTCTTCGTCGTCTTTTCCATGGCGGCCTTTTCCTTGTTCCGCTTTAAACTCTCAGGAAGCGCAGAGATGAATTTTTCTTTGTATTCTTTTCTTGTCCTCTTCTGTTCCTCCATGAGTTTCTCATATCTTGCAACGATATTGGAATTCTTTGCAATCTTGGAAACGCGGGAGAAAAGTCCGATGGATTTGATAAGGTCGATCAGGAAGATTCCATAGACCAATCCTAAAAGGAAGATGAAGCCAAAATGAGCGACAATTCCATAGGACGTTGAACCGAACATGTAGGCAAAGCTGAGCTTGAATCCTTCATAAACGAAGGGATTGAGTCCGTAATAGAAGAGGATGCTGACAGCAAACCAGATGATGGAGAAGACCGGGCAGATGATTCCCATGATGTTTCCCTTCATATTGGAGTAATCCCAGAGCCTGACCTTGAATCCTTTGACGAAGATAAGACCAGCCACGAATTCCAATAAGGTCATCGAGATACCCATGATGGCAATCGGAACCAAGTCGTATACGGTCGGTCCGCTATAATACTCTAAGCCAAAGAGTTCCCCAGTCGGATTATAGAAAACAAAAGAACTAGGCATAAAGGAGAGGATGATCCAGGAAAGAAGGAACATCAGAACCAATCCACATCCGTAAAGAGGAAGCCAAGGGCCTTGCATAAAGCCAGGATTGACCCACTTCTTCGCAGAGACAAATCTTCTGAAAAGGACTTCGAGAAGATAGCCGAGCATGCATCCGACCAAGAAAATGAATAAGACGGTGAGAAGCATTCTCGATAATAGGCTTCCTTCCGCCTCTTCTGTCAACAGAAATGTATTCATAAAACGCATAGCTAGAACCTCTTTCTTACTGAAAATATGATAACATATTTCTATTGTCGGAGGTATTTATGGACCAACATCGTATCGTATACTTAGGAACACCGGACATTTCCGCTGTTGTATTGAAAGGATTAGTCGAAAACGGATTCCACATTGTCGGCGTTGTGACAAAGGAAGACAAGATCCGCGGAAGGAACAATAAAGTAGAAGAATCCCCTGTTGCCAAGATGGCACATGAACTCTCTCTTCCTGTCCATAAGCCACACCGTCTCAACAAGGATTTTGAAATCCTGAAAGAGTGGAAGCCAGACCTTCTTCTCACTTTCGCCTATGGTCAATTGATCTCGGATGAGATTCTCTCTCTTGCTCCTTATAAGCCATTAAATCTTCACGCGTCTCTTTTACCGAAATACAGAGGTGCTGCTCCGATTCAGTACGCGTTAAGAAATGGAGACAAAGAGACCGGTGTCTCTTTGATGGAGATGGTACACGCATTAGATGCCGGTGATGTCTATAGCCGTGTTGTGACAGCAATCAATCCAGATGACAATTACACAACCCTCTCCAATCGTCTTGCCTTAGACGCGTTAAAGCTTGCCATAGACGCTCTTCCGAAATACTTCAGCCATGAACTTATCGGAATCAAGCAGGACGAAAGCTTAGTCTCTATTTGTCCTACGATCAAAAAAGAAGAAGAGCACCTCAATCTTTACAGCGATCCTACTACCTTCATCAATCAGGTAAGATCCTTGGCTTTGACTCCGGGTGGACATCTGATTTATAACGATGAGATTCTTAAGATCTATTCGGCATCCTATTATTCGGATAAATCAGGAGAAGTCGGAAAGATCGTCCTGGCTCACAAGAAACAGATCATTCTCCAGTTAGAGAAAGGACAGGTCCTTTTGAATCTTCTTCAGAGACCGGGAAAAAAGATGATGTCGGCATCCGACTTCAACAATGGAGTGCATAACTTCGAAGGCGCAATACTGAAATGAAAAAAGAAAAGACAGAAAAGACGAATGCGATGAGAATGCTCGATCAGGCCAATATCCCCTATAAAATCCATGAATATGATCCAGAGAGGGCTGTTTCCTGCAAGGAGGTCGCATCGATTCTGAATCAGGATATCGAGCAGGTCTTCAAGACTCTTGTGACAGTCGGGAAAAGCAAAGAGCATTATGTCTTTGTCGTTCCTGGCGAGTCCACATTAGACTTAAAGAAAGCGGCCAAATGCTCCGGTGAGAAATTCATCGAGATGATTCCTCAAAAGGATCTTCTTCCTCTTACTGGATATATCCACGGAGGATGCTCCCCTTTAGGTATGAAGAAGAAATTCTTCACATTCATCGATGAGACCGCAGAGCTCTTCGATACCATCTTTGTCAGCGGCGGAAGGCGTGGCGTTCAGGTTGAGATTTCGCCGTTAGACCTACAGAAGGTGTCAGAGTGCATCTTCTATGACATTACAGAAAGAGAATAAACAAATGAAAAACAATTATCAGAACGGAAAAGTCATCCTCGGAATGATGAGGATTGAAAAACTCTCTACGGAAGAGCTCTACGAGCTTATCCAGGGATGCTTTGATTTAGGAATTCATTATTTCGATATCTCCGATATCTATCTCAACAATGAGGCGGAGAAAATGTTAGGCCGTGTCTTAGCCCTTCATCCTGAAATCAGAGATGAGATGTTTATCCAGACAAAATGCGGAATCCTCAAAAGAGATGGAAAGGCGACCATGGATCTCTCCTATACTCATATCAAGGAAGCTCTTTATGCATCCTTAGAGAGAATGAATCTCACCTATGTCGATTCCTTCCTTCTCCACCGCGTGGATATCTTCATGGACAATGAGGAGATTGCAAAGGCATTCCAGGAACTCTATGATGAAGGCAAGGTAAAGCATTTCGGCGTCTCCAATATGGATAGAGAGACAATCGAATACATTACCGATGCTTTCAGGCTTCCTCTGGAAGTCGATCAGCTTCAGGTCTCCTTAGGTCAGCTCTCTCTAGTCAGTGAGGCTTTCAACGCCAACTGCCCGAAGCAAAGCCCGAATCTTGCCAGCGGTCTTTTCTTCTATCTGAAGAGAAAGCATATGACGCTTCAGTGCTGGTCTCCGTATCAGTTCGGATTTTTCGAAGGCTCTATCTTCAACAGAGAGAAACTTCCTCTTCTCAACGCGAAATTAGAGGAACTGGCAAAGAAATACAATGCAACTCCCTGTATGATTGCAACCGCCTTTCTCACCATGCTTACCAAAGACTGCCAGATCATCACGGGAAGTACGAACTTGGCACATATCGAAGAGACCGTAAAAGGATCTAAACTCACTTTATCCAAAGAGGACTGGTACGATCTCTACCGCGCCTCTGGAAACCTGCTTCCATAACAGTCATGAAAACAGCACCTTCAATAACGGAGGTGCTGTTTTAAGAAAGAGAAAGACCAGGGCGAACCCTGGTCGATTTGGTTTAGTAATTGGCTTTGTCGACAGAACCGAAGAGTCTGATCTTCTCTTCGACTTTGGCGCAGATAGCTTCATAGCCCGGCTTGAGAAGCTTTCTAGGATCATAACCTTTGTCCTTGTTCTCAGCAGTCGGATCCGCCTTGCCGGCCAAGCAGTAGTCCTTCGTAGCCTGAGCGAAAACCAACTGGCAATCGGTGTTGACATTGATCTTGCTGACACCATCGTGGATGGCGTGGACGATCTGATCATCCGGGATGCCGGTTCCGCCATGTAAGACAAGAGGAATATATCCAGTGGCCTTATTGATGTTGTCGAGGGCATCGAAATGAAGTCCCTTCCAATCTTCCGGATAGATGCCGTGGATGTTTCCGATGCCGGCAGCGAGGAAGTCGATTCCGAGATCGACAATCTTCTTGCATTCGACAGGATCAGCAACTTCACCGTCAGCGGTGATGCCGTCTTCGGTTCCGCCGATGGCACCGACTTCAGCTTCAATGCTGAGTCCGCGGTCATGAGCGAGTTTGACTAATTCTGTGGTCTTGGCGACGTTCTCTTCGAAGGGAAGGCTGGAACCATCGAACATGATGGAGGAATAGCCAGCTTCGACACAGGCTTTGGCAGCTTCGTAATTGCCGTGATCAAGATGGAGTGCGACAGGAACTGTGATTCCTAAGGCTTTGTCCATGGCTTTGACCATAGCAGCAACGACAGAATAACCGCCCATATACTTTGCAGCACCCATGGAAGTAGCGATGATGACTGGGCTGTTCAGCTTCTGAGCCGTCAGAAGAATAGCTTTGGTCCACTCGAGGTTGTTGGTGTTGAAATGTCCAACAGCATAGTGTCCTTTCTTAGCGGCTTGCAACATTCTAGTAGCATTAACAATCATTTATAATGACCTCTCTTTCAAGCAAGAGTATTGTAGTTTTTTTCTTCTCAATTTACAAGTGCATTGATTTCGATATATAGGGAGAGAAGCATCGCTTTGAAACCGTCTAAATGGAAAAGGAATTAAGAACAGGTGTCTCCGTTTTAATGTTCTTTTACACTTTCTGACCGGGATACCGAACTATTTTTAACATGAGTCTTTATTCAAAAAATAACGATGACATCCGAATTATTTCGACCTTATATAGATTTTTAACGGCTAATTATTTTCTAGTGTTTTACCATAAAATGTATTTTTTCTTTTCAATCCCAATGCATCATGCTACAATCAAATTCAGAGAAAATGGATATATGGGATCTGGAAATGGTGATCCCGTCTCTAGCCTCAACCGAAACGAGGGCTATCCGTTCTTCCAATAACATTGATTCCCACATTAAATAAGTTTTGGAGAGAACGGACTCACACGAATGATGGAGTCCTATTTTCTCGAAAGTTCATACAAAGGGGGAAATTCAAAGTATGAAAAAGCTGAATCTTATGAAGTTGTCTTTGGTCGCTCTCTCCACTCTTGCTGTTGTCGCCTGCGGTTCCAAAACCAGTGATGCAACTGATGATGGCACCATCGTCGAGGAATCTGGCGCTCAGTTCACCGAGCTCACTGAAACCAACATCGGTGAAAACACCAAAGTCGATGCCGATAAGCTCACTGCCACAGAAGAGAATCCTCTTAGAATCGCTATGGTCACCGATTCCGGCACCCTCAACGACCACTCCTTCAACGAATCCGCTTGGAAGGGTATCAACGAATTCGCTGTCGAAAACGGTGGCGGAACTATCAGCAAGGATAACTGCGTCGAAAGTGGAAAGATTCAGACCAAATATTATCAGCCTGCTGAAAACAACTATGATACTCAGGGCCGTCTCAAGGCTATGCAGGATGCTGCCAAATGGGGCGCTAAGGTCATCGTCCTTCCTGGCTACCTCTTCCAGTCTTCCATCAAATTGGCATTAGCAGACACCACTACTTTCGGAGATGTTAACTTCTTAGCCCTTGACTGCACCAATCAGGATACCGATAACAACTATGCTGAATATGCCTACACCAATCAGATCACTTCTGTCATCTACCGTGAAGAGCAGGCTGGCTTCTTAGCCGGTTATGCCGCTGTCAAGGAAGGCTATCGCAAGTTAGGCTTCTGCGGTGGTATGGCTGTTCCTGCCGTTGTCCGCTATGGTTCTGGCTATTGCCAGGGCGCCGATGCCGCTGCCAAGGAATTAGGCTTAGGCAACAAGTCTGTTGAAGTCCAGTATTACTATGCCGGTCAGTTCGCTGCTACACCGAACGCCACCTCTTATTGCACCAGCTGGTATCAGAGAGGAACCGAAGTCATCTTCGGATGCGGCGGTGCTGTCTATCAGTCCGTCATCGCCGGTTCCCAGGCTAACAGCAACAAGCCTTGGATTGGTGTCGATGTCAACCAGCACGCTGACACATCCTTAGGCGCTTCTCAGGATTCCTGCATCACTTCTGCTATGAAGAACCTTGCCAACTCCACAAAGGTTCTCCTCGCCGGTTGGGTCAACAACGATAATGCCTGGAATTCCACCTTGGCTTCCAAGGTCGTCACTGTCGGCGCACAGTCTGACAACTGCGTCCTTCCTACCCCGGAAACCACTGGAGACGAAGGCTGCTGGGGATTCAAGAACTTCACAGTCGAACAGTACAAGACTGTCTTAGCTAACCTCAAGGCTGGCACAACACATGTCAACTCCAACTCTGACAACGAAGACCTTGTCGCTCACAACTTCTCCTGCTCTTCCAGAGTCAAAGTCAACTACGTCAAAGACTAATCTTAACTGCTGAAAGCAAGGGCATGGGTAGATTTCCACCCATGCCCTTTTATTTAAAAAAGGAAGGTCCCTTTCATGAACGATGAAAATGTTATTGAACTAAAGCACATCACGAAAACTTTTCCGGGCATCAAAGCCAACGATGATATTTCATTGACGCTGAGAAAAGGCGAGATTCATGCCCTTCTCGGTGAAAACGGTGCCGGTAAGTCTACCTTGATGAGCATTCTTTTCGGTATGTATAAGCCTGATGAAGGAGAAATCATCATCCGTGGAAAAGAAGAGAGAGTTAACAACCCGAATGATGCTACCCGCTTAGGAATCGGAATGGTTCATCAGCATTTCAAACTCGTCGGCTGTTACACTGCTTTGCAGAACATCATCTTAGGCTATGAGCCTACGACAAAGCTTTTTGGTTTTCTGAAGCCGAAGAGCGTCAGGCAGTCTCTTATCGACCTCTGCGAAAAATATCATTTCAATGTCGATCTCGATGCGAAAATCGATGATATGCCAGTCGGTGAGCAGCAGAAAGTCGAGATTCTGAAAATGCTGTATCGTAAAAACGATATCCTCATTTTCGATGAACCTACTGCTGTCTTGACTCCACAGGAGATCGACGAGCTTATGATTTCCATGAAGGAACTTGTCAAGGAAGGGAAGAGCATCCTCTTCATCTCCCACAAGCTCAACGAGATTATGGCTGTCGCTGACCGAGTCACCGTTTTACGAAAAGGAAAATGCATCGGTACTTTGAATATCCAAGACACCAATGCCCAGGAGCTTTCCCGCCTGATGGTCGGAAGAGATGTTCAGCTTGTCACTCAAAAGAGCGAAGCAAAGATTGGAAAGAGCGTCCTTACTATTCAGGATCTTGTTGTCTACGACAAAGAGAAGAAAAAGGATGTCGTCAACCATGTCTCCTTCAACGTAAGACAAGGTGAAATCGTCTGTATCGCCGGCATTGAAGGAAACGGTCAGACCGACCTTATCTATGCTCTTACCGGATTAGAGAGAATCCGTTCTGGTGAAGCCATTCTTCACAATGTCGACCCGAACAAATTCCTGAAGAACAAGTTCAAGCATATCAACAGCGAAGATGGAATCGATGTCCATCTCGAAAAACTTACTGTCAGACAAAGAAGCATCGCTGGCATCAGCCATATCCCAGAAGACAGACAGAAATACGGTCTAGCACTTGACTTCAACCTTGCCGACAATATTGTCTTACAACGATATTTCGAAAAGGAATTCCGATTCCTCAACATCCGTAAATCGATAGCGGAAAAGAATTATGCCAACCGACTCATCGACGAGTACGATGTCCGCTCCTCATTAGGAAGAAATACAATCGTCAGAAGCATGTCCGGCGGAAACCAGCAGAAAGCGATCATCGCCCGTGAGCTCGATAGAGACTCTTCCCTTCTCATCGCTGTTCAGCCGACGCGTGGACTCGATGTCGGAGCGATTGAAAAGATTCACAATCAGATCATCGAACACAGAGACAAGGGTAACGGCGTCTTGCTTGTCTCCCTAGAACTCGATGAGGTCATGAACCTTTCTGACAGAATCTTAGTCATGTTCAATGGTGAGATCGTCGCCTCGCTCAATCCGAAGAAGACCAATGTCAATGAAATCGGTCTTTACATGTCCGGTTCCAAGAGAATGAGCCAAGAAGAGATTCAAGCATTGGAGGAGAGTAACTGATCATGGAAGAAAGAGATATCATTGAAGTCAAACCTGAAAATCCAGTCCTAAGATTTTTCTACAATATCGGAAAGTTTTTCCATACTCTCGCTGGTATCAAGGGTATTGGACTATTCTTGTCCGGTCTGATCTGTGTCTTATTCGGTCTCCTCATCGGTTTCATCCTCCTGTTCTGCCTAGATCCACAGAACGCTCTGAAAGGCCTTGTTGTCCTTCTTACAGAAGGCGGAAGCTCCATCAGCACCTTCTCCCGTGTCCTCTACCAGGCTACGCCGATGATGCTATCCGGTCTTGCCATCTCCTTTGCCTTCAAACTTGGCCTTTTCAACATCGGTATCACCGGTCAGTTGACCGCTGGTGCCTTCACTTCGGTTGTCATCGGTATATTGGGTATGCCGTGGTATGTCTGCATCTTAGCTGGCATGGCTGCTGGTGCTTTGATGGGATTCATTCCAGGACTTCTTAAGGCGAAGTTCAATGTCAACGAAGTCTTAAGCGGCATCATGCTCAACTGGATCATCTATTACGGAATCGGTCTCATTGGAAATATGGTCATTCCTTCTAGCATGAAGGACAGAAATACGCCGACTGAACTTATCAATATACCCGCTGCCGCCCGTATGCCGACAATGGGACTGGATAATATCCTTCCTGGTGTCAGCGTCGGTTTAGTCATCGCCATTGTCCTTATCATTGTCTTCGAGATCATCTTGGATAAGACGACCTTCGGATTCGAGCTGAAGCTAACCGGTTCGAACCGTTATGCCGCTAAATACGCGGGTATGAATCAGACAAAGAACATCATTCTTGCTCTTACCATCTCCGGTGCCTTAGCCGGTATCTGCGGATACATGGTCTATTCGAATCCTCTCGCTTCCACCCGTTTCCACTGGGATTCCGGCCAAGACAGTCTTCTTAGCGATGGTTTCTTAGGCATCTCTGTCGCCTTGATTGCACAGAACACTCCGTTAGGCTGTATCCTGTCCTCTGTCCTTCTCGCCTACTTAGATGCCTCTCAGCTTGCGTTGAAGACCGTATCCAACGCCTACAACGTCCATTACACAGAACTGATCAAAGCCATCATCATCTATGTCGCTTCCTTCTCGTCCTTGTTCAATATCCTATTGAGATTGGGATATGAGCATTATGAGGGAAGACATCATAGAATACGAAGCGAATACTACCACGAATTGCTCACCAAAGGTCTGTTAGGCAAGAAAGGAGCTAATTGATTATGTTTACATCCTATGATTGGGGAATGCTAGTCAAATACTTCATCATCTACGGCATCGGCTTTATCCTAGGTTCCTTCGGCGGCATGTTCTCGGAATGTGCCGGTATCATCAATATCGCCTTGGAAGGCAGCATGGTTGTTGGCGCTTTCTCCGGACTGATCTTTATGAAGATATTAGCCGGCGCTGTGGGAACGACTTCCTGGCTTTTCTCCTCTATCTACACCGTTCAGATTGTCTTCCTTCTCAGTGCATTGGTCGCTATCCTTGTCGCCATTCTCTTCTCCTTCCTTCTCTCCTTTGTTGCCATCCGCTTCAAAGCAGACCAGACGATTGTCGGTACCGCACTTAATACAGTGGCAGTCGCAGTCTGCACCATCATCAACACTTCCATCACCAAGATTGATTCTCCGGAAGTCTCCATCGGCGATCTCAACCTCAATTCCTTGTTGCAGTTAAAGACGGATTCCACCTTTGTCAAATATGCCTTTACTGGCGTCACTGCCGCTACGATACTTGGCGTCATCGTCATCATCATCCTCTGGTTAGCGATGACAAAGACAAGATTCGGATTAAGACTGAGAGCGTGCGGTGAAAATCCGGGTGCTGCCGACAGTGTCGGAATCAATGTCAACAGAATGAGATACATCGGTACTGCCATTGGCGGTGCTGCAGCTGGTCTTGGCGGATTCATCATCTTCTCTTACTTTGACATCTTCATCGGAAACTGGCAGATTGATGCTTTAGGATACGGCTTCTTGGTCCTCGCTATTGAAATCTTGGGCAACTGGAAAGCCACGACCATTGTCCTTGCCTCCCTCTTCTTTGCCTTCTTCTCCGCCTTCGCTCCGACCATCACATCCTTCCTCTCCTCTTTGGGTTCCAGCGGTGCAACTACTATCTTCCAGAAGAAAGCTTTCTACTATATGCTTCCTTACCTTCTCGCTTTTATCTCCCTTATTGCCTTCTCCAAGCATTCCCATGCTCCGAAAGCAGAAGGCATTCCATACGACAAGTCGACAAGATGAATTCATCCCGTGGAAAATTCCACGGGATTTTTCAAGTGGATTATGAATAGAAAGATACTATAATAAAGTTATAGTTAACGAGGTGAAACATGGATTACGAAAAACAGATTTACGACGTCATCACATCCAATAAACTGACTTACGAGCAGAAACTAAAAAATCTTGCCAATATTGCAGAGAACGAGCTCAATGTCCTTCCGATTCCGGAGAAGACAAAATACTATTTCTCGACTGGTGCCATCAACGATCTTTTCGAAGGTCATGCTCCGTACCGTCCTAGATATATCATGCCAGACTATGAGAAATACCTGAAGAACGGTTCTGAATTCCTTCGGGTCAAGCCGGCAAAGAGCATGGATGAGGCTATTTTTGCTTTGATGATGATTTACCATCATGTTCCCTCTATCACTTCCTTCCCGGTTTTCCTAGGATCCTTGGATTATCTTCTGGAACCATATGCGGATGGGCTTAGCGATGAAGAGATCAAGAACAAGCTTCGTCTCTTTTTAACCTTCTTAGACAGAACCATCGATGATTCCTTCTGCCATGCCAACATCGGTCCGAAGGAGACGAGAGTCGGAAATCTCCTACTGGAAGTCGAGGAAGAACTTCAGGATACCGTTCCAAATCTCACCATCAAGTACGATCCGGAAATCACTCCGGATTCCTTCATGGAGAAAGCTATCTCCTGTTCTTTGAAGTGCTCCAATCCTGCTATCTGCAATGACAAAGCAAACAGAGACAATTACAAAGGCGGATACGGAATCTCTTCCTGCTATAACATCCTTCCTATCGGCGGTGGCTCTTATACATTGACCCGTGTCACACTTACAAAACTTGCCAATGAGACCAATGACATCGAAAAGTTCATCGATGTCATCCTACCGGAATGCCTGAAATGCATCGCAGACTACGAGAATGAGAGAATCCGTTTCATCGTAGAAAAGTCCTGCTTCTTCACTTCTTCCTTCTTAGTCAAGGAAGGACTGATCAGCAAAGACCGCTTTGTTCCGATGTTCGGCGTCACCGGTCTTGCCGAATGTGTCAATACTTTATTGAAGGACAAAGGCTTGAAATACGGACATGACAAAGAGGCGGATGACTTAGGTGTAAGAATCATGGAAAAGATCAAAGAAATCGTCTCTTCTTTCCACGCTGTTTATACTCCTTTGACAGACAATCACTTCATGCTTCACGCCCAGGTTGGTCTTGACAGTGACTTAGGAATCACAAGCGGAGTGAGAATCCCAGTCGGTGATGAGCCAGAAAGCTTCCTAGACCATCTAAGACATTCTGCAAGATATCATGTCTACTTCCCTGCCGGGGTAGGTGACATCTTCCCCATCGCTGACAATGTCAAGCAGAATCCAAGTGCCCTTCTTGACATCGTAAAAGGTGCCTTCTCTTTAGGCATGCACTATATGTCCTTCTATTCTGCCAATACGGACTTAGTGAGAATCACCGGATACCTAGTCAAGCGCTCCGAGATGGAGAAATTTGATCACAATCAGGCTGTCATCAAACAGACGACTCATTTAGGAAGCCCCAACTACAAGGTGAACAACCTGAAAGAAAGAAAGGTGCGAATGGCCTGATGCATCTTGCACCCATCAATAAGATCATCGAATGCTCTACGGTTGACGGACCAGGACTTAGAACCTCTGTCTTTGTCCAGAAATGCAATATCCATTGCCTGTACTGCCATAATCCAGAGACACAGAATCTTTGCAGAAGCTGTGGAAAATGCATCAAAACCTGTCCGGTTTCTGCTCTTTCTATGAAAGAAGGGAAAGTCGAATGGGATTCGAAGATATGCGTCTTTTGTGATACCTGTATCCAAGTCTGCCCCTTTCATGCCTCTCCGAAAGTAAAATACAGAAGCGCAGAGGATGTCTATCAGGAGATCAGAAAGAATCTAGGCTTTATCCGCGGAATCACTGTCAGCGGAGGAGAATGCTCTCTTTATCCGGAATTTCTTTTTGATCTTTTCACTCTTGCCAAAAAGGATGGCCTTACCTGTCTTATGGATAGCAATGGGATGGTCGATTACTCCCTCTTTCCAGAGCTGATGGCTATGACAGACGGTGTTATGCTAGACATCAAGTCCTGGGATGAAGATATCTATAAAAGATTAGTCGGATATTCCAATAGCCAGGTAAAGAAGAACCTCGCTTACCTCGATTCCATCCATAAGATAGAGGAATTAAGAATCGTTGTCGTCGATGACTATGTCGATTCCTGCTCTTGTATCGACGGGATCGCATCGACGATAAAGAAAGAGAACATCAAAGACACAAAACTAAAACTCATCCGTTTCAGAAAAAACGGAGTCAAAGGCATTTTATCCGATCATCCTTCTCCAAAAGAGGAAACGATGCAAGACTTAAAGAAACACGCAGAGGAAAGAGGTTTTGAGAAAATAGAGATCCGATAGAAAATGAGTCGCCGCGGCGACTCATTTTTCATTCAGCACTTCTTTGATCTCTTTCATCGCTTCCTCCGTGGGTTCCTGTGTAAATTCGATGTAATAGCCATCATCCTTGACCTCGCGAAGCGTGAGTCTTCTGTTATGATAGATGACAATGCTCTTTTTCTTGTATCGGATGGGTCCGACACGGAATCCGGAGCGGAGGAAATCGTTCATGCAGTCCGACTCACTTTTCCAGACATTCGGAAGTTCTTTCTCATTGAGAAGGATATTGATCGGACGGATGATTTTGTCATCTCTTCTTACTTTGGGAAGTCCTTTGTGGACTAAGGAAGAGGGTGTGTATTCTTTTCCGTCTTTAGAGACAGAACGAAGGCGAAGGACATTGTCATTCTTAAGTTTCTCATCCTCACAGGAGAAATAGATATCCTTCTGATAGATCTCATCCAAGACCTGAGACTGAGAGAGGATCTTGTCAAATGCCTCTTTGTTGAATGTGTGGATTTCCTGCTTGGTAGTATAGAGGTTTCCGCTTCTCATCTCCACGAAGGTCATATCATTGTTCAAGACGACATCTGCATTCATTCTGCAGGGGTAGATCGTCTCATAATAGGATTTGACGATATACTGGAAATAGATAGAAATCGTAAAGACGTTATCCGCAGAAGTCTGCTGCGCATCACGGATGATACGGCGTAAGAAGAGGGACTTCGGATTTCCATCAATGAAGTCTTTAATGGTGTAAACATCCTTTAAGGCATCGACCAAAGTGGGATCGAGCGCGTAGATGCCTTCAATCAGAATGACATCATAATCCGTTCCGGAGATAACCTCTTCGGAAGGGACTCTTTCCGAGACGACCTTCGAATATTTCTTTGTGCTGATTTTTCCTCCGGAGAGAAGGATTTTGACATTTTCTGCGGCTTCATTCAAATCATAGACAGTCGGTTCATCAAAGTTGAGAACTTTCCATTCCTCGTATAACCCTTTCAAAAAGAGGTTTAAGTCGTCCTCGCTGAAGTAGTCTTTGACCGCATCCTTGATTTTGGCTAGGGCTTCCTCATCATACTTCTTGTCGAAGGGAATATCGTAGATGATTTTCTTGATGATTTCCTCTATCTCAGAGAGATGTTCGATTCTTCCTTTGAACACATTGGCCTGGACTTTATTCGGAATGATATGGCTAAGACCGACATTGTACTGATCAAGAGAGAGTGTCGTTGCCCTGTATCCGTAATCATTGAGAAGTTTTTCCAAAAACGATGCGGAATAGCTCTTCCCCGAGGAGGATGCACCAGAGATCAGAATGGCAGGCTTGGCCCTTTTCTCCAAGGCTTCTTCAACCAGGTCAAGATTGGCAAAAGCCCATTTGTCCAAATGATGAAATTCTAAACTCATATTCATTTTCTCCTATCTTTGTGATATCCAAGTCAATAAGGATGATGCCGTCTTATAGAAAAACTTGCCGATGGTAAAGGATGTCGTGTTCTCTAGTTTCAGCGCATCGGTTAGCCATGTATGGATGGTATCGCTATCAAACTTCAGCGCCACCTGATCGACCAGGGTCAGTAGAATCATGGCGAGAAGGATGATGACTACAGCTTTCGATCCGGAATAGAGCATACCGAAGACACGTCCGAGAAATCCTTTCCCATCTTTTCCGAATATTGCTCCCCAGAGCGGTTTCAGGATGACGCGAAGAAGGATGAAGCAAAGAAGATAAAGGAGAAGAAAGCAGGAAGCGGTCAGAGTCAGAAAGGCAAAGGAAGAGGCAAGTCCGGTCGCCACGTTTCCAGTATTATCGAGGATTCTAGCGGTGAAAAGTCCTTGGAAGAAACTAGGAATCTTCAATTCCGTCAATGCCGTCTTATACTGAGAAAGTCGGATTGACTCATCGGTTGAGACCGTTGCACTAAAGCTATCCGTGGTCGGAAGGACATTGTAATAAAGATTCTGTATTGTCTGACTTCCAAAAGAGGTGTTCATCAGCCTTGCCCCTAAAGGAACACCAGCCAAATATCCGACACCGGCGGAAATCGAAGAGAGGGCTAAATTGATCTTCTTGATGGCAAAGCCTTTGATGAATCCCCAGATTACACCGATTGCCAAGATGACAACGACAATGATATCAATGATGCCCATGATCAATAATAGATAGAATCCTTTACTTTCTTCTCATACTCTTCGCCACAGAGAGCGTTGATGATCAAAAATCCGAAATCGATGGTGGCTGCTGCACTTCTTCCGGTGATGATGTTTCCGTCTCTCACGGCATAGCTATCCACATAGGTTCCGCCGAAATCCTCATCCATGGAGGTGAAGCAGGTATACTTCTTTCCTTTGAGAAGGCCTAAATGTCCTAGGATCGTAGGTCCTGCGCAGATAGCGGCGATGAACTTTCCCCTGGAATAGAAGTTCTCAATCATCGCCAAAAACTTCGGATTCTTCTCTTCGGCGATATATTCCGGTCCGCCAGGGATGACAAGGCAGTCATATTCGGCGATGTCAACATCGCTGAGGTTGACCATTTCAGAAGAGACTAAGCCGTATCTTCCGATTGCCTTATTGCTATCGATGGCAGCAAAAGTCACATCGAGATTGCCACGGCGCAGAATAGCCAAGGTCCCAATCGCTTCGATATCTTCAAAACCATCTGTCACAACCATCAATATTTTCATTTCAATTGCCTCCAATGGAAAAATACACTAATATTTTATATAATATCGTGTACAAAATAAAGAATTGACTATGAACTCCATTTTAAAAGATCTCGAATCCATCAAAGGTTATGTCTTTCCTTTTGAAGGGGAAAAGCATTGGGCAAGCGTTGTTCTTGTCCCATACAGAAAAGACACGTGGAGAGAAAACGCTCTCCCTGCCATGGAAGAATATCTGAATGTCGTAAAGGCGATATCCGCCTTTGAACGCGTCATCGTGATCATCGATCCGAGAATCGATTATTCGATTGTCCGCCGTTTTGAGATGAAGAATACCCATATCCTCCGCCTGAAATACGATGATAGCTGGGCTAGAGACACTCTCCCTGTCTTTCTGAAGAACGATGAGGAAGGAAGACTCGTCGGTGTTGATTTCGGATTCAATTCCTGGGGCGGAGAATACGATGGTCTCTATACTCCGTATGAGGACGATAATCAGCTTGGGAAATTCTTCCTTCTGGAAGCGATGATCCATCGCTATCCAAAAAAGGATTTCATCCTAGAGGGAGGAAGCATTCATACCGATGGGGAAGGCACACTTTTAACAACGGAAGAATGTCTTTTATCCAAGGGAAGAAATCCGTCACTGACAAAGAAAGAAATCGAAGAGAATCTCAAAACTTCTCTCAACATTGAAAAAGTCCTCTTCCTTCCCTATGGAATCGTTGAGGATGAGACAGATGGACATGTCGATAACATCTGCTGTTTCCTTAAGCCGGGTGTTGTTCTTCTCTCCTGGTGTGAAGATGAAAACGACCCACAGTATGAACGATGTGTCAAAGACTACGAGTATCTCTCCTCTGTCACGGATGCCAAAGGGCGAAAACTGACTATCATCAAGATGCCTCTTCCTAAACCGATGTATATGACAAAGGAAGAAGCCAGTCAACTCACCCTTTCCGAAAATGCAGTACAGAGACTCGAAGGAAGAAGACTCGCTGCAAGCTATGTCAACTTCTATATGGGTGAGAAGTTCCTTCTTCTTCCTCAGTTTGGATGTGAAGAAGATCAATCTGCCATAAAGATTTTGAAAGACTTCTATCAGGGTGAAAAAGAGATCATCCCGATTGCTTCCAAAGAGATTTTATTAGGTGGCGGAAACATTCACTGCATCACAAAGCAGATTCCCTATATGGATCATTATCCACTTGAACCGGAGGATGAAGACTTATGAAAGTGACATTATCGTTAAGTCAGATGAGCTGTACTTCTGACTATGAGGAAAACATCAAAAAGGAGACCTCCTTCATCAAGGAAGCGAAAAAGAAAGGCGCAGATCTGATACTTCTTCAGGAACTGTTTGAGAGGAACTATTTCTGCCAGATCGAGGATTATTCCCGTTTTGACTTCGCAGAGGAATACGAGCACTCCAGAACCTTGGAATACTTCTCCCAACTTGCCAAAGAGCAGGAGATTGTCATTCCTGTTTCTTTCTTTGAAAAGAAGGGATGCTGTTATTTCAATTCTATCTGCCTTATCGATAAAGACGGAAAGAGATTAGGTTTGTACAGAAAGACGCATATCCCCACGGGAGAATGCTATGAGGAGAAGTTCTACTTCGCTCCCGGCGACACGGGATTTCAGGTTTTTTCTTCCAAAGCCGGCAATGTCGGTATCGGCATCTGCTGGGATCAGTGGTTTTTGGAGACCGGAAGAGTCCTCGCTTTGAAAGGTGCGGATTATCTGCTCTTTCCGACAGCGATCGGCTCTGAGCCTGTCTTAGACAAAGACTCCATGCCACACTGGAGAAACGCCATGATCGGACAAAGCGCTTTGAATATCATGCCCGTCATCGCTTCTAACCGTGTCGGAATCGAAAAAGAGAAGAATTCCAGCATGAAATTCTTTGGTTCCTCCTTTATGACGGACGAGACAGGAACCATCGTTGAAAGTCTGAATCGAGAACAAGAGGGCATCCTTCTTCACACCTATGATCTCGATTCAATCAGAAAAAACAGAAGAGACTGGGGCATCTTCCGCGACAGAAGACCGGAGATGTACTCCTCTATTCTTAAAATGGATGACAGCGAGGATTTAAAATGACATTCTTATCTTTCAATGTGAACTCCATCAAGGCTTACCTTGGAAAAGACTTGTTGTCAGAGTGGCTTCCTCTTTCTCCTGACTTCATCTCCATCGAGGAACTTAAGCTCAGCGAAAAGGAGCATAAGGATTTTCCTTTTGTTCCGGAAGGATACACGCCCTATTGGACTATATCGAAGGTGAAAAAGGGATATAGCGGAACCGCTATTTTGACAAAAAGAGAACCCTTATCAGTCCACTATGGATTGATCGACGGAAAATACGATGACGAAGGAAGAGCCACCACCTTGGAGTTTGAGAACTTCTATTACGTTACTCTCTATGTTCCCAATTCCGGAGAAGAGCTCAAGCGCCTTGATTTCCGTATGGGATTTGAAAAAGATCTGAGAGACTATCTTTCTCTTCTGAAGGCAAAGAAGCCGGTCATCGTAACCGGTGACCTCAACGTTGCCCATGAGGAGATCGATTTGAAAAATCCATCGACAAACCATCATTCCGCCGGTTTTACCGATGAGGAGAGAAGAGAATTCTCCAAGCTTCTCGATTTAGGATTTGTCGATACCTTCCGTAAGCTTCATCCCGAGGAGAAAAAGTATTCCTATTGGTCCTATTTCCGCAATGCGAGAAAGACCAATGCCGGATGGAGACTAGACTATATGCTTGTGACAGAGGATATTTTCCCCCTTGTGAAAAGAAGCGAGATTCTCAACGATGTCTATGGTTCGGACCATTGTCCTGTGCTATTAGATATCGATTTAAAGTGATTGCTGTATTGAAAAGCAGTCCAAAATATTATAAATTTATATAAGTAACGTTTCTTCTTATTCCTTTTTTGATGAAAAGAAGAAATACAATCTATCTGAAAGGTTTAGTTTATAATGGAAAACAATGAAACACTGACTCCCTTTGTCAATGAAATCGGGGATTATCCTATCAAAGTCGTCGCTTTAGGCGGTATGGATGAGATGGGCAAGAACTGCTATGTCATCGAGGTCAATAACGACGCCTTCATCATCGAGGCGGGTCTGAAGTACCCGACTAGTGCGATGCCCGGCGTCGACTTCATCATCCCGGATTTCACTTACATCAAAAATATCTCCAACCGTGTCAAAGGCATCATCATCACACATGGTCACGATGACCAGTACGGTGCTTTGCCCTACCTTCTCAACGTCACCCGTGCACCGATCTATGCGACCCCGACAACGATCGCCATCATCAAGAACACCTATGGAAGCAAATTCAAAAAGCTTTCCACCTATGATTTCGTACCGGTCAATCCCAGCGATACCATCACCATTGCCGGCCATGTCTTTGAACTGTTCCAGACAACTCACTCTGTTGCAGAATCCTTCGGTTTTGCTTTGCGCACGAGATTAGGAAACATCGTCTACACATCCGACTTCATCACGGATTACTCCCCTTTGAAGGGCTATCAGTTCGATCTTCCGAAAGTGGCAAGACTCTCGGAGAATGAGAAGACCTTCCTGCTTATGACAGAGAGCGAAAGCGCCGATATCCCTGGCATCTCCTCTCCGAACCATAAGATCACCGAACAGATCAAGAATGCCATCGAAGATCCGACTGGCAAGACGTTCATCTCCATCTACAATCAGAACTTCTACAACATTCAGGAAGTCATCAACCTCGCTATCCGCTACAGAAGAAAGATCTGCATCGCCAATTCCGAACAGGTCTCTTTCTTTGATGCGATGGCAAAAATCGGCGATATCGTGATTCCAGAGGGAATGAGAATCTCCGTCTCCGATGTGAAGAAGTTTTCTCCTAAGGATGTCATCATTCTTGTCACAGGAAGCGGAGATGCCCTCTACAATCTCTCTAAGGAGATCTGCTACGGAAACGTCAACGGTCTCAAGGTCGAAAACACCGATACCTGGATCAACTGCGCTCCTTCTGTCCCTGGAACGGAAGTGCTCGCTGTCGATACTGCCGATACCATCTTCCGCACCGACTGCCACGTCATCACTCTCTCGAGAAAGGAAGTCGCTTCCATGCACGCAAGACAAGAGGATCTCAAGCTGATGATTTCCCTCTTCCGCCCTCGTTACTATCTTCCTGTCAAAGGTGATTTCCGTCTTCTGATGGCTAACGCCACCTTAGCGATCGACTTAGGTATCGGACTGAACCACTTCAACACCTTAGTCTACGATAACGGTATGGCGCTTGCCTTCGATCAGACAGGAAGAATGATCCACAAGAACATCATGATTCGAAACGGTGATGTCATGGTGGACGGCTCTTCTGTCGGAGACGTCAAGGAAGCCGCCATCGAAGAGAGAACCAAGATGGCTGACGGCGGCATCGTCGTCATCGGCATCACGGTCTCCTCCAAGAAGAAGATGATCTTGTCAGAACCGGATATTCAGATGAGAGGATTCCTCTATATGAAGAATAACGAACCAATCCTGAATCAGATTGCTCTGATGCTGAACAATTCCATCACCAATCTCCTTGTCAACAGCGAAAAGAGAGTTTCCATCCCTGAGATGAGCAAGAAAATCGCGGATAAGATATCCCGCTACTTAGTCAAGAATACCGATAAGGAGCCGATGGTCTTCCTCGAGATTCTTGATATCGATCAGTTGGAGAAAGTCGATCCTAGATAAAGACAGAAAAAGGCTTCCGAAGCATTCAGAAGCCTTTTCTTATGTCTGTTATTTGACTAATTCAACGCCGTGGCTTGTGCCGATTCTCGTAGCACCGGCTTTCACCATCGCTTCCATCTCTTCCTTGTTTCTGACGCCACCAGAAGCTTTCACACCCATCTCCGGGCCGACTGTCTTTCTCATCAGGGCGACATCCTCGACCTTAGCACCCCATTTGGAGAAACCCGTGGATGTCTTGACAAAGTCTGCTCCCGCCTTCTTGGCAAGCAGACAGACGCGGACCTTTTCCTCATTGGTTAAAAGGCAGGTCTCAATGATGACTTTCAGGACAAGATCTCCGCAGAGTTTCTTTAAGGAGTGAATCTCATTCTCGACATAGTCATCCTGATGGTCTTTCAGCTTTCCGATGTTGATGACCATATCCAGTTCCGTAGCGCCGTCGAGGATAGCCTGTTTCAGTTCCTCTTCCTTGCTCTTTGTCGAAGTGGCACCTAACGGGAAACCGATGACGGTGCAGACCTTCGTATCGGTTCCTTTCAATTCCTTGGCACAGAAAGAGACCCAAGAAGGATTGACGCAGACCGAAGCAAAATGATATTCCTTTGCTTCGTCGCAGATCTTCTTGATCTGGCTTTCCGTCGCATCCGCGCTTAAGAGTGTGTGGTCGATCAGACGATTGTATTCCATATTCATTACCTCAATTCAATTCATTATATCATTTCCAAAGCCGATAGATTCGAAATACAAGAGCTTTTCATTCATCTGGGA
>CAVJZP010000012.1:0-44209 GCA_963654365.1 Oscillospiraceae bacterium | reverse complement strand
AAGTAATCGGCGTGAAAGCCAAAAAAAGTATTTGACAAACAACTATGTCATCCTTATACTATTTACTTGCCCTTGGGATATAGTCAAGCGGTAAGACAACGGTCTCTGAAACCGTGATGCCTTGGTTCGAATCCAAGTATCCCAGCCATCTGAATATAACGGTCAAGCATTGCTTGGCCTTTTCTTTTTCTGTATAGAAAATTGGAATCTAAGGAATATATTTCTTTCATAGAAAGAAAAGGCACCTTTTATTTGATATAATTTTACTCGAGAGAATTTAACAATATGGATTTACAAAAAGAACTGAATCATAACCAATACCTTGCCACCTCTTCGAAAAGCCAATACCTGAGAATCATCGCCGGTGCTGGAACAGGAAAGACAAGAACTTTGACTTACCGCCTCGCCTATCAGATCATCAATGGGACACGTCCAAGCAGAATGCTTGCCATCACCTTCACCAATAAAGCTGCCCATGAGATGCTTACCCGTGTGGATGATCTACTGGCAAAAGAGAACTTCCCTCAGAGCGGAAAACCGCTGATTTGCACTTTCCACGGCTTCTGCTACCGTTTCCTAAGAAAGGAAATCGGATGTGTCGAAGGATATTCCACCAATTTCCAAATAGCTGGTGAGGAAGAGACCTCTTCCCTTTTCAAAAGCATCTTCAGCACAATGCAGAAGGGCCAGAGCAAAGAGTATGTTCAGGCTGTCACTCATAAGATTTCCTCTTTGAAGACAGATGGCGTCTTTCCGAATGAGGTCTCTCAGAATGATATCCCTCTCGATGCCATCTATACTTTCGATGAACTGATGCAGGTCTATACAACCTATCAGAAGAAGCTGAGACTTCAGAATCTTCTCGATTTTGACGACCTACTCATGCTCACCTCCTATATCATGGAAAATAACCCAGAGATCAAAGCGAAGTGGAGAAAGAAATATGATGTCTTCCTCGTCGATGAGTTCCAGGATACCAACTATCTTCAGTATGCACTCGTGAAGCACTTTATGTCTAACACTGCTTCTCTTACTGTTGTCGGTGATCCCGATCAGACCATCTATACCTGGCGCGGTGCGAAGAATGATATCATCAAAGACAGACTGAAAGAGGACTTCCCGAATCTGGAGACGGTCATTCTCGATGAGAACTACCGCTCTACACAAGAGATACTCGATGCGGCAAACCGCCTCATCAGCCACAACACCGACAGAATGGATAAGAAACTTGTTGCAGCCAGCGGCAAAATCGGCGACAAAGTGGAATTCATCCGTTCCCGTGACAACGAGAATGAAGCGTATCGTGTTGCCTATACGATTCGCAGACTGAATGAAAAGGAGAATGTCCCTTATGAGGATATCGCCATCATCTACCGCTCCAACTATCTCTCCAACTCCTTAGAAAAACAGCTCACCCTTTTCCGCATCCCTTACGAAATCTATGGAGGCCTGAAGTTCTACGAACGTGCTGAGATCAAGGATGCAATCGCCTATCTTCGCTTAGCTATCAATCCGGATGATTTCTCTTTCAAGAGAATTCTTTCCGCTCCGTCAAAAGGAATCGGAGAAGTGACTCTTCAGAAAGCAGAAGAACTTCGCATGACACTCGGAGAAGAGATTCCTCTAGTCAAGATCTTCAAAGACAATCAGGACGTACTTTCTTTGAATCGGAGGAGTGTCAGCGCACTTCAGACATTCTATTCTGCCTTTGACAAGTTCACTTTTGAACTGAAAATGGCAAAGACGGGCGAAGAGATTCTCTCCGCTATTCAGGACTACTTCAATGAGACGGGATTCTTAGCGTATGTCCGCAGTGAGGATGTGAAACTGCAGGAGAAACTTTCCTATACGGCGGCATCCTCTGTCTCAAAGACAGACAACGTCTTAGAATTGCAGAGAACGATCTCTCAGTTCTTCAGTCAGGAAACGACCGATGAAGACGGGAATCCTAAGGCACCGTCTCTGGAAGACTTCCTTTTGGAAGTCGCGCTTCAGTCTGATCAGGATACGATGGAGGATATGCCGAAAGTCTCCTTGATGACAGGTCATGTCTCCAAGGGCCTTGAATTCCCCTATGTCTTTATCACCGGACTCAACCAGTTGGTTTTCCCGACGACTCACGCTGTTCAGGATGGAAGAAAGAGCGCCATTGAGGAAGAGAGAAGACTGATGTACGTCTGCATGACAAGAGCAAAGAAAAAACTTTATCTTTCCACCTTCGGAGGAAAGAATTTCCGAAACGGAACCGAATATCAGGAATCGATGTTCCTAAATGAGATCTTCGATGGTCAGAAGGAAGAGAAGACCTCGGTAAAGCCTAACACTTCAAAGGCGTATAATGACTATAACGCTTATCGAGGAGCACACCGTACTTCCTTAAAAGACAATATTGGCAATATCAACAGCCTATTGAAGAAGACGCCTGCTACAGATAGCAAGAAGGATACCTATGTCGTAGGTGACAGGGTGATTCATACAAGTTTCGGAATCGGTAAGGTCATTAAAGTGGCACTGGACGGAAAGATTCAAGTGCAGTTCAATGATCCCTATGGCACGAAGGTTCTGGTTCCTGGCTTCAAGGCGTTCAGAAAGATGAAGGAGGATGAATGATGGAAAACGTTGACAAAGAAAAAGAAAGGGTCAAGGAACTGACCGACCTTCTCAACAAGTACAACTACGAATATTATGTTCTCAGTCAGCCGACCGTCTCTGATGCTGAATATGACACCTTGATGGAAGAACTTCAGCTTCTGGAGAACAAAAGACCGAATCTGAAAGACCGCCTTTCTCCGACCAGTCGTGTCGGCGGAGGCGTCTTAGATTCCTTCAAGAAGATCACACATAAGAAATATATGCTCTCTATCGCTGATGTTTTCAATGAGGAGGAACTCTACTCTTTCGATGAAAGCATCCGCAAAGCAACCGGACTTAAGACAATCGAATACATGTGTGAAGTCAAGATCGACGGCTTATCCTGCTCCCTCATCTATGAGAACGGGGATTTGATCTCTGCCTCGACAAGAGGAGATGGCACAGTCGGCGAAGATGTCACCGAAAATGTCATGACCATTCCTTCTGTTCCTCTCCATATTTCAGATAAGCGCGATATTGAAGTTCGCGGTGAAGTCTATATGCCGAAGAAGTCCTTTGAAATGCTGAACAAGCAAAGAGAAGCAAGCGGAGAAGCGCTCTTTGCCAACGCAAGGAATGCTGCCTCCGGTTCCCTCAAGAACCTCGATTCCCGTGTCACAGCAAAGAGAAAACTCGATGCGTGGTGGTACTATGTTCCGGATGCTTTGGAATTGGGCTTCAAGAAGCATTCCGATGCCCTAGTCTTCGCTTCCTCCTTAGGATTCCGAACCAATCCGGAGAGAAGGCTTGTTCACGGAATCGATGAAGTCATCGCCTATATGCATGAATATCACGAGAAGAGACCGACTTTGGATTACGATATCGATGGCTTGGTCATCAAGGTCAATGATATGACTTTATACGATACCATCGGCTATACGATGAAGACCCCGAAGTGGGAGATCGCCTATAAGTTTCCGCCGGAAGAGCAGATCACCAAAGTGGAAGGGATTGAAATCTCAGTCGGAAGGACAGGAAGAGTCGCTCCGACTGCTATCTTGGCTCCCGTCCGCGTTGCAGGAAGTCTGATCTCCCGTGCGACGCTGAACAATGAGGACTTTATCAAAGGAAAGGACATCCGAATCGGGGATTATGTCTCCCTTCATAAAGCGGGGGATGTCATACCGGAGGTAGAGAAAGTCATACTGGAAAGAAGAGGTGAGAATGTAAAGCCATACTCATTCCCAGAGGAGTGCCCATACTGCCATCAGAAACTGGAAAAGATTCAGGGACAGACGTATTGTGTCAACGATGACTGCCCGTCAAGAAAGATCAATAACCTCATTTTCTTCGCTTCCAAGCAAGGCATGAACATCGATGGCCTGGGTGAGAAATTAGTGGAATCCTTATTCAACGAAGGATTGGTTAAGGACGTCTCTGACTACTATACCCTCTCTTCTCATGAGGAGGACCTCATGCTGATGGATGGCATCGGAAAGAAGACCTGCGAATCCTTGTTCCATGCGATTGAAAAATCGAAGAAGAACGATTTCTATATGCTGCTTTGCGGACTTGCCATTCCGCTTGTCGGAAAGAAGACGGCAATCGTCTTAGCAGACCATTTTACCGATATGGATCATCTCATGCAGGCGAAGAGTGAGGAATTATCTTCTCTCTCCGATGTCGGTGAGATCACAGCAGAGAAGATTGTCTCCTACTTCCAGGATCCGAACAATGTCGCTCTGATTGAGAGACTAAGAAGATACGGACTGAATTTTGCTCTGCTTCATCCTGTTGTGGAAGCAAAGGACAATTATTTCAAAGGAAAGAAGTTTGTCCTCACCGGTACCATCTCTGTTCCCCGTGATGTGATGACAAAGAGGATTGAGGCTTTAGGCGGAAAATCCTCTTCCAGTGTTTCCAGATCCACGGACTTTGTCCTCGCCGGAGAAGCGGCTGGAAGCAAGCTCGACAAAGCCAATGCCCTTCATGTCAAAGTGTTCACAGAGGAAGAGATTCTTCCTCTGATTGAAGAGGCGGAGAAAGCGCAATCCTAATATTTTGATTTTTATGCAAGGATATTGCGATATAATAAAGTGTTTGAGGTAATAATATGATAAAGGTTACAAAAGATGTAATTGAACAGTGCGCCCAGAATATGATGTTCCAGCTCAACCCTGGACAGGCAGAACTGATCTATGATGAGTTCTCCACTGTTTTGGCACAGATTGATTTTCTCTCTTCCATCTCTGGTGTCGATGATGCGGATCCTATGACATTCCCTTACAGCGAGCACCAGAAGATTCTCAGAGAGGATAAGCCTAGCAAGCCATTGAAGGCAAACGATGCTTTGAAGAACTGCAACAGCAAACTTGGAACCCAGGTTCGCTTACCGAAAGTCGTAGGTAACAAAAATGATCAAGTGGATGAATAAAACAATCTCAGAGCTTCACGAAGCTCTGGTCAAGAAGGAAGTGACCTCTCTTGAATTGGTTGAGGAAGCGATTTCCCTCGCTCAGAAGGATGACTGCAACGCCTTTGAGGCAACTTGCTTCGATCAGGCTAGAGAAGAGGCAAAGAAGATCACGGAAGTCAAAGAGGACGAATACCTCAAAGGAATTCCGTATCTCTGCAAGGACAACTATTCCACAAAAGGTGTGGAAACATCGGCAAGTTCCAACATCTTAAACGGATATGTTCCGCTTTATGACGCGACTGTCGTTTCCAGACTCAATCGCGCCGGCATGATCATGATCGCCCATACTACGATGGATGAACTTGCTATGGGCGGAACCGGAACGACCGGAAGAAAAGGCATTACCTGCAATCCTTATGACCATACGAGAATCGTCGGAGGCTCTTCCTGCGGATCTGCCGCTGCCATGGCGGAAGGAATCACTCCTTTTGCTTTAGGAAGCGATACCGGTGACTCTGTCAGAAAACCAGCCTCTCATGCTGGTCTTGTCGGCTTCAAGCCGACCTGGGGAAGAGTATCCCGTTTCGGACTTTTCCCGTTTGCTCCTAGCCTTGATACGATTGCTTATTTTACCAAGGATGTCCTCGATGCCTCCTATGTCCTCACCTGTTTGGCTGGACACGATAGCAAGGATATGTCTTCCTCCTATCGCAGAAAGGAAAAATATCAGGATTATGTTATCTCCCATCGCTCTTTTACGAAGGTCGGATATTTCAAAGCCGTTCTCGATGCGATGAATGACGACGAGATCAAAACTTCCTTCCTCTCTTTATTGGACAAACTGAAGAAGGCTGGATATGAAGTCATCGAATACGATTATCCGACGGAACTTCTCGATGCTCTCTATCCGACTTATATGATCATCTCCTGTGCAGAGGCGACAAGCAACGATGCCAACTTAGACGGTGTCCGCTTCGGTCCGAGCGCTACGATGTCTCCGGAGACTTATAAAGAATATATGACAGAGTGCAGAAGCAAAGGCTTCTCCAACCTCATCAAGAGACGTTTTGTCATCGGTTCCTTCTCTCTTCTTAGCGAGAATCAGGAAGAGATGTTCAACCGTGCCCAGAAGGCAAGAAGACTCATCGTCAACAAGATGAATGAATTCTTTGATTCCATCGATTATATGATCTCTCCTGCCAGCTTCTCCATCCCGAAGAAGATTGATGAGCTCTCTACTGCCTGGTCTGTCCATCCGGATTTCCTCGACAACATCCTGACGATTGGAAACTTCGGCGGATATCCTAGTCTTACCCTTCCGATGTGCAAAGTCGAGGGGCTTCCTATCGGTGTCAACATCACCGGAAGAATCTTTGAGGAAGGACAGCTCTTCGCTTTAGGAAAAGATATTGAAGATCTGACAGGATTGAAGAATCTTGTCGCAAAGGAGGAGAAGTAAGATGGAATTCGAACCAGTAATAGGCATTGAAATTCATGTGGAGCTGAAGACCAAATCCAAGATGTTCTCCTCTGCTCCCTGCACCTTCGGTGAAGCTCCGAACTCCATGACCGTTCCCTTCGATTTCGCTTTCCCGGGAACGATGCCTGTCGTGAATAAGGAAGCTGTGAATTATGGTGTCAAGGTCTGCTCGGCACTCAATATGACGATTGCAAGAACCTTGTATTTCGATAGAAAGAACTATTTCTATCCTGACCTTCCGAAAGGTTATCAGATCACCCAGCAGTTCCATCCGATCGGAACGCATGGCTATGTCGAAATTGAATCAAATGGAAAGACCATCCGTGTCGGTGTCGACAATGCTCATTTGGAAGAGGATACGGCAAAGCAGGTTCACCTCTCCGATATCTCTTTGATCAACTTCAACCGCTGCGGAACACCGCTCATCGAAATTGTCTCTGATCCGGATATGCATTCTGGTGAAGAAGCGATGAAGTATGTTGAGGCCATCCGTGAAATCGTTACCTACCTTGGCGTTTCTGACGGTAAGATGGAAAATGGTTCCTTGCGCTGCGATATCAATATCTCCCTTCGTCCGAAGGGTGAAACCAAGTTCGGCACGAAGACAGAGTGTAAGAACCTGAACACCATTCAGAATATCCGCGCCGCTGTCGACTATGAAATCGCAAGACAGACCGAGATACTCAATAACGGAGGCGTTGTCGAGCAGGAGACACGAAGATACGATGAAACGGCAAAGAAGACTGTCCTGATGCGTAAGAAGACCAACGCCATCGATTACAAGTATTTCCGTGAACCGAACATCGTTCCGATCGATCTCAGCGAAGATTTCATCGATGATGCCATCATGAGCATGAATAAGCTTCCCAAGCAGTATCGTGTTGAACTGAAGAAATCCGGTCTTGGCGATTATGAGATTGAAGAACTTCTCAAAGACAGAGAATTTGTCGTCTACTTCGAAGACTGCATCGCTTTGGGCGCTAAAAATGCGACAACCCTTTGGAACTACCTCATGGTGGAACTGATGGGTTATCTCAACAAGAATGAACTCACTCTGAAAGACCTTCCTTTCTCCAAGGAGAACATGGTCTCCCTTGTCAACCTCGTCTCAGAAGGAAAAATCAATTCCAAACAGGCCAAGGAAGTCCTTGCCACGATGGAAGAGAAGGGCGCAGATCCTCTTAAGGTCGTCAGGGAAAAGGGTATGGAGCAGATCTCTGATACTTCCTTCATCTCCACGCTTGTCGACGAGGTCATCTCCGAGAATCCTTCCGTTGTCTCCGACTGGAAGAAAGGCAAAGATCACGCCTTAGGATATCTTGTCGGCCAGGTCATGAAGAAGAGCAAAGGCAAAGCCAATCCGGCTCTTGCCAAAGAGACAATTCTCTCTATCATCGGACCCTGCGGAAAACAGGCCTGATCTGATAGGCAATAAATGAATAGATAGGCAATCCTGCTTCTAAGGAAATGGGATTGCCTTTTTCCTTATGGAAAAAGCGAGTAAGTCTTTTAAAAATATATTCAAAATCGTATAATGATTGCATTATGTCCAAAGATTTTTACATTGAGATTTTGCATGAAGACAAAAACTGTCATGCACGTTATGGTTATCTCCATACACCACATGGGACCGTTGAACTTCCCATGTTCATGCCTGTCGGTACACAGGCTACCGTGAAGACAATCGCACCGGAAGAACTGGTCGCCATGGGCTCCGGTGTCGTTTTGGCAAACACATATCATCTCGCCTTAAGGCCAGGCACAAAGATTGTCAAGGCGGCTGGCGGCGTACAGAAGTTCATGAATTACCCGGGGCCGATGCTGACCGACAGTGGCGGATACCAGGTATTCTCTCTTACGAAGCTCCGCGACAAAATCACGGAAGAAGGTGTCAGTTTCAAAGATCCCCTTTCGGGTGATAAGCATTTCTTCTCTCCGGAGAGCGTCATCGGCTTGGAAGAGGATATCGGTGCCGATATCATCATGTGCTTCGATGAATGCGCACCGTGGCCATGCACGAAAGAATATATGAAGAATTCCGTTGACCGCACCATCCGCTGGGCAAAGCGTTGCCTTGCCGCAAAGACAAGAGACGATCAGGCTTTGTTTGGCATCTGTCAGGGCGGTGACTATGCAGATATCAGACAGTACTGCGCTCAGGAACTGACCAAACTTCCTTTTGAAGGATTCTCTATCGGCGGAACCGCAATCGGTGAACCGAGAATCACCGAATACCATGAGGTTTCCCTGACGATCCCTTATCTTCCGTATGACAAACCGCGCTACCTGATGGGAATCGGTTCCTTGGATATGCTCTTTGACGGCATTCGGAAAGGCGTGGATATGTTTGACTGCGTCCTTCCGACCCGTCTTGCAAGACATGGTTCTGTCATGACGCATCATGGACGCATCAACATCATGAAGGGAAAATATGCCAATGATTTCACTCCGTTAGATGAGGAGTGCGACTGCTACTGCTGCAGAAATTTCACCAAGGCCTACGTTCACCATCTGATGAAGTGTGAAGAAGGTTTCGGAGCAAGGCTTTGCTCCATTCATAATATCCGTTTCCTCATTCAGGCGATGGAAGGCGCAAGAGAGGCAATCAAGAATGACCGCTTCCTAGAATACGCCGCCGAGCGCCTCGATGAATTCGGATCGGTAAGAGGCTGCTAAAAATGAATACACCAGGTTTTGATTACGATATTTATTCTCTTTCTTCCTATGACTATGATCTGCCCGAAGACCGCATCGCTCAGTCTCCGGCGGAGAAGAGAGATGAATCCCGTCTTCTGACGATGAACAGAGACACGGGCGAACTGAAGGATGAAGAGCATTTCTACAACATCCTGAATTATCTTCACAAAGGAGATGTGATCGTCCGCAATAACACAAAGGTCATCCCTGCCCGTCTTTTGGGTGAGAAAAAAGAGACGCATGCCCATGTCCAGCTCCTTTTATTGCATCCGGTTGCTGATAGGAAAGATGTCTGGGAGTGTCTGGTCGGAAATGCACACGCTGTCAAAGTCGGAACGAAAGTTTATTTCGGTGCCAACGATGAATTGATTGCGGAATGCTTAGAGGTGAAGGACGAAGGACTTCGGATCTTCCACTTCGAATACAAGGGGATCTTCATGGAAGTCTTGGAAGCCTTAGGCAAGATGCCTCTTCCTCCCTATATTCATCAGCAACTAGGGGACAATTCCAGATATCAGACGGTTTATGCGAAGATTGAAGGAAGCGCTGCTGCTCCGACAGCCGGCTTCCATTTCACAGAAGAACTCTTTGACAAGATCCGAAAGATGGGGATTGAGGTTCTCGATGTCACTCTCCATGTCGGCTTAGGAACATTCCGTCCGGTCAAAAGCGATGATATCCGAGAACACGACATGCATTCGGAATATTATCAGATGTCAAAAGAGACGGCGGAAAGACTCAATCTTGCCAAGAAAGAGGGAAGAAGAATCATCGCTGTCGGAACGACATCGACCAGAACACTCGAATCCGTCTATCATAAGTACGGAACCTTCCAGGAATGCTCCGGTGATACAAAGCTTTTCATCTATCCTGGCTTTGAATATCAGGCAATCGATTGCCTTGTCACGAATTTCCATCTTCCGAAATCGACACTGGTCATGTTAGTCTCTGCCTTCTCGACTAGAGACAACGTCTTAAACGCCTATCATCATGCCGTGGAGAGCGGATACCGCTTCTTCTCTTTTGGTGATGCAATGTTCCTTTATCGCAACAAGTGATGAACGATAGCAAAGAGAGAAAAGACTACTACCAAAGAAAATATCTTTCCTTGGTTGAGGAGATTGATAAGTCTGGTGAGAAACCCACTCTTTTTCTCCATGCCTGCTGTGGGCCTTGCCTCACTTATCCTCTCTCCATCCTTTTGGATCATTTCAAAGTCACTGTCGGATTCTTTAATCCGAACATCTATCCTTTCGAGGAGTATCAGAAAAGATTGGATACTCTGAAGACGTTCATCGAGAAATATTCCAAGGCAAGAGGAACGGAGATTCCGCTTGTCGTCAATGAAGAGGATTTTCTAAAATACCAGAAGGCATTTGAGGAAAGAAAGAATGATCATGAAGGCGGAACGATGTGCTTAGCCTGCCATAGCTACCGTATGGGGCTTGCCTATCAGTATGCCTATGAGCATCACTTCGATTACTTTACGACTGTCATGACAGTATCCTGCAAAAAGCCGAGCCGTGAGCTCAACGAAATCGCTGAAAAACTTTCCCGGCGTTATCCGACAACAAAATATCTCTACTCCGATTTCAAGAAAGACAACGGGCAACTGAAAGGGATCCTGATCAGCAGAGAATATCAACTCTACAGACAGGATTACTGTGGCTGTCTTCCTTCTTTGGAAGAGAGACAAAAACAGAAAAAGATTCAGTCAGAGAAGTAGCGGGAGATACGGTCTAAGTTTTTCTTCGCGTCCTCTTCGCTTTCGAATGTTATGACGATTCTGTTATCTTTCTGTATCACAGAGGTCTTTCTCTTGTTTCCGGAGAAGGACCTCTTTTCTTTTTCGAGATCCCGGACAGACATTCCCTTATTCAGGATGGAGTCGTAAAGTTCTCTTTGCTTCTCTTTGGGAAGATTGAGCAAAGAACGGGCTTCCGAATAGGAAAGAGTGAAGTCTTTCAGGCTGCTTTTGATATAGTCAGGAAGATCTTTCAGTCGTAGCAGGTTCTTTACCTGAGAGACGCTATAGGAGGAAAGGACCGATAACTTGTTGTCATCGTATCCGTACTTGTTCTTCAACCTGTCAAAGGCATAGGATTTCACTAAGGCACTATCCCCTTCTGCCTGAATGTTCTCAAGGATGTAACCGAATTTTCTCTCGTCGTCCAGCTCTGCTTTCACAACAGGCAGTTTTGCATAACCATTTTTCTTTGCCAAGAGAAAACGCTTGACGCCGTTAATAATCTCATACCCGTCATCTTTCTTCACTGCGATAAGAGGAACGAAAAAGCCGTCCTTGGTGATGGACTCCTCTAAGGACTTGTAGTAGTTCAGGTCGTAGTTCTCTTCGGAAAAGAGGTCGGAAAGATGAAGGCTTTCAATCGGAACTTCCGACTGGGAATGCCCAAGAAGGTTCTGTTCGATTTCGTTGACGATCGAATATCTCTGGTACTTCTTGACAAGAGAATTCAGGTCAGTTCTTTTTTGCTTTGTTGCTGACACGCTCAATCACCTCTCTTGCTAGTGCCAAATATGTCAAAGAGCCAGCGCTCTGTGGGCGGAAATGATTGACGGGCATGCCCTTTGCTATCGCCTCCGGAATGGAGACGTTTCTTGGAATCGTGGTTAAAAAGACGTGGTCTTTGAAGTTGGTTCTCACCTCTTGAGCGATGTCGATGGAGAGTTTGGTTCTTGGATCGTACATGGTCAGAAGGATCCCTAAAATGGAAAGTTCTGGATTGTCCTTGCTCTGAATGGTGTAAAGAGTGGAGAGTAATTGAGCCAAAGCATCAAGGGCAAAGTATTCGCACTGGACAGGGATGAGGATACAGTTTGCTGCATTCAATGCGTTGAGGGAGAGGAAACCTAAAGAAGGAGGACAATCGATGAGTACATAGTCAAAGAGGTTGATCTCCTTTGCATTCAAAGTCTCCTTCAGAAGCATTGTTGAACAGCATCCCTGTGTGAGAAGTTCGCTTTCGACCATGGCGAGAGTGAGATTAGCGGAGATGATGGAGATGTTCTCGAAATTCGTTTTGCGGATACAGTGCTTTAAATCGCTCTTGTTCAAAAGAAGCTCACTCATCGTCCTTTTGCTCAAAGTAGGATCGATGCCTAAAGCCTGAGAGCAGTTCCCCTGAGGATCCATGTCGAGAAGGAGAACTCTCTTGTTGTATCTGGCTAAGGATGCAGCCAGGTTATAAGCGGTGGTCGTTTTTCCGACTCCGCCTTTTTGGTTCGTGATTGCTATGATTTCGGTCATGGCTAGATTTTATCATATTCCTCCTCTTTTCTAATCACCTGGAGAAAGATTTGTCGCTTTCGATTGTTTTTTGAAGTATGGGGGTGATGAAAATGAGTCGGTGGAAGCTGATTTCAGACCGAAATCGGCCAAAATGGATATATAATATATATCACAAGTCTTGTTTATCTTGAAAAGCGACTTGAAAACCACTATATTAGATGAAGTTGTCTTTGTGTGCAATGATTTCAATGAGGAGGACTCTTATGAAGAAAGGCAAACGATCTCTGACTTTGGCTTTGTCAATATTAAGCATTGCCAGTCTTACCGCGTGCAATGACGATTACACTTATCCTGATAACAAATGGAAGGAAGGTGACATCGTTACTGTCGGCGGAAAAACTTATACTTTCGAGCAGATTTACAAACTTTTGGACAACACCAAAGGTTCCGCACAGGCTTATTACAACGTTGCGAAAAGCGTTTTGGCTCAGATGGTCACGAAGCGTACTGACGCTATCCTTGCTACCGTTGATTCCAAGATCAACGAACTGAAGAACACCTGGAAGACCAATGCCAGAACCAACAAGACTTCCTACAAGGAAGAGATGGAAAAGACTCTCGACAGCGAGAATGTCGATGACATCGATGAACTGAGAAACAAGTACATCGCTGATGCTCAGAACGACGAGAATTCCACTTCGTACTACAACATCAACGCGGATGGCACGACCGATTCCACCTACAAGTTCTATGTCTCTGAAGAACTGACAAAGAACTATGTCGTGAAGCAGGCTCCGTATCACGTCAGTCACATCCTGATCAAGGTGGATGCCTCTAGCGACGGCGAAGGACTTTGGAACGGAAAGATCTCTTCTGATGATGCTAAGCAGATAGGAAACGTTGCAAGAATGCTCGCTTCCAACGATAGCTTCGGCTCTGTCGCCTTGGTCGCTTCCGATGATGAAAGCTCCGCCAAGCAGTACGGCGAACTCTTCACTTCCACCGATGGCAGTGAACAGGTCGCCATGGAGAAGACCACTTCCTACATCAACGAATTCAAGCTTGGACTTTATGCCTATGATGCCTATCTCAATCCGGAAACCAGCGACAGCAGCGTCAACGACTCTGTCCGCGCTTCCTTAAGAGTTCCTGGAAAGGAAGTCACTACAACCGATTATTCTTATAAGAACAATACATCGGTCAGCGAAACCATTTCCAACGTTAACATCGGAAAGCAGAAGGCCTTCGGAATTCCGCTTTCTGTCGCTTTGACAATGGGCTATCTTGCCGATACCGAAAAGAACCTTGTCGATAACACCAAGGTCGACTATGCTCAGGAAACTCAGTATCCTAGAAATATCTTATTCAATAACTATTTCAACTATCATGGAATCAACTTCATGTATGATGATAGCGAAGATTACGATGCAAAGTTCCTTTCGGAAGCCAAAGAGGTTGCAGAAACTGCTGGAATCGAAGGATATGAATCCTGGACAACTCCTGAAGATGTCAAGGAAAAGCTTCCTAAGAAGTATGCTGAGTACGAATATGTCAAAGGACAGCTTGGCAATATCGATGAGAACAAGTTCCAAGAGATCGAAGGCGTCTCTGATAACCTTGTCAGCTACACCTACAATGAGGCAACCGGACGCAGCGAATACACTGATATCGCCGGTTCCAAGAAGATTCTTGTCGAAAAGGATGACGGAACAAAGAATCCTGTCATCATCGTCCGCGGCGGATCTTCCAGCTATCAGGGAATTCACTTCATCGTCGTCAACAAGGATCCGTTTGTGAATGCAGACACCACCTATCAGTACTATCGTACCAACATCCCTAGTGCCAGTGAGTCCGATAAGAAGAAGGCAGACAGCGACAGCTATGCCGACAATGCTTCCTTCATCAACTTCGTCACTACCGATGTCAATTCCAACACCACTTACAACACCAGAAGAGATGCTCTCTACAAATCCATTAAGAAGGCCGATTCCAACATCGAATTCAAGCTCTTCGAAAGCAACAAAGCAGCTTTCAAGAAAGAATACAATGTCGACTTCGATACCTTGCTTGGAGATTATGCAAAGCTGGTCAACCGTTACATCGATACGACCCGCAACTCTACACAAGTCAGCGCTGAAGATTCCTTGGATGAAAGCTGGGAGACCTACATCAAACAGTTAGCCATCCAGGAAGATGTCTCACCTCGTGGAATTCTCCCTCAGGTCTGCATCTCCGCATTCGAAGGCGGTAACTTCAATGGAAAGGAGAATCTGTGCCATGTTGAAAAGTAAAAAGATCAAAACATTAGGACTTCTTGCCGTTTCCATTCTGACTCTTTGCGGATGCGACAACGATGAAGTCAAATATCCTCTCGATTACGAGAATCCGATCTACGGCGATAAGACAAACGGCTTGGACAATTATGACAAGACCGTCTACGGAAACGACTACAAGCATTACTATGCTGGCGTTTCCTCTTCCAGCGAGATCTATCAGAAGGCTGTCAACCAGATCCTTCTCGATATCTCCAAGATTGCTCACAACTACACCAAGTCTTCCACAGGAACGGATGTCACCACAATCCTCAAAGACTATTACAAGGGTTCTGTTGCCGACGGCGACATCAGCACCATCAATTCCTCGATGACGGATTCCAACTTGGACTATCGTGCCAAGCAGAGCATGACTACTACCGCCAAAGGTGGAAGTTACAGCAAAGACAATCTCTTCTATGAGAGCAAGTATGTCAAGTATCTCAACGAATCCTACTACTATCTTGACTTTGATACTGCTTCTATCTCTGATTCCGGCAAGCTTCTCACTCCTTATCTTGAATATAGTGATATCTTCTCCAACAACGAGAACTATGCTACCTATATGAAGAGAGAACTTCAGGATGATATGAGAATCAACTACCTCACATCCGAATACATCTATCAGAAGTCTTATGCCTCTATCGGTAACTCCAATGCCCGTAAGGTTCAGATCATTGCTCTTGCTGACAGAAGCGATGAACCCGGCGATGCCAAGAAACTCCTTAACGCCTATATCAAAGACTATGTCATGGGCGACAAGAAGGATCCTGACTTCTCCGTCCTCTCCAGACTCTGGAAGGGCATCACGAAGTCTAAGGCAAATGAGATCGATGCTAACCGTTATGGAAGTGAAATTGTCCTCACTGACGAAGAAGAAAAGTGGCTCAGAGACAATAACATTCTTCCTTCCGATAGTTCCCAGGATGCTACCGCTTCTGGTACATTGATGGGCAAGGTCCTCTCCGATGAGAAAAAGCTTGAGGATGGAAGAGACAACATCCATCAGGTCGATACCTCTTTGGAAAGCACCTACACTGGCTCTTATGCCTATGACTATAAGACGGGTGTCAGAAAGGCTGTCGATGACATCGCAACCAAGAACCTTATCACCGAAGGCATCTACCTCTCCTCCAGCGGCATCTCCTCTATTCCGAGCGATTTGTCCTCCCGTATCTTCTCTTCCAAGATCACAACAGAGAAATCTACTGTCGATCAGATGAAGCAGGATGCACAGGAAGGCAAGACCGTCAGACGCGATATCACTGTCTATGGAAAGGATGGCTTCCGCTATCTCACCACCAGCGATACCCTCTCTGATTCTATCGATAACCTCTACTATTATGACTCCTCTTCCAAGACCTATTACCTCACCCGTATCTTAGACGTGGTCAGCTCTTCTGCTCTCTCCACTTCCTCTACCACTTCCATCTATGATACTGCAGAGAAGAAGGAACAGATTGCCCGTGAAGTTGCTTATACGATGTCCACAACCGGATCCTATAAGACCAACTCCATCGTCTATTGGCTCAGCCGTACCAACATCAAGTACTCTGATGAAGACTTCCTCGAATACATCAAGTCCAATTACAAGGATGTCTTCAAGACTGACAATCCGTATTCTTCGGAAGACAAGATTACTCTTCCTACTGCCTAAACGCTGAAAATAAGAGAAGGCCATGTGCCTTCTCTTTTTCAAAAAATCAAGGAGAAAAATTATGGATACTAAAAAAGACAATTCTTGTATTTTCTGTAAAATCGCAAATGGAACCATCCCTTGCTACAAAGTCTATGAGGACAGCGAGATCATCGCATTCTTAGATGTGAATCCGGCTAGCAGAGGTCATACTCTCGTCTTGCCGAAAGAGCACTTCACAAGCATGCTGACCTGCCCGAAGAACATTCTCGATCACGCTTATGAGGTCGCACAGCTTATCGCTCAGGCTCAGATATCTCAGCTTGGTGCAACGGGATGCAACATTCTGACCAATGCGGGACGCTCTGCTGGACAGACGGTTCCTCACTTCCACATTCATGTCATCCCTAGATATGAGGATGACGGACTCAAACTCGAGTTCCCGCCTCGTCAGCTGGAAGATTCCGAGATGAAGAATGTTCTCTCTTCCATCAAGAAAGGTTTCTAAGTCGTCTTATTTTGACTTTGATCCCGCCTATTATCTAGGCGGGATTTTAGTATGATGGGAGGTAAACGGGGATTGCTCTTCTCTTTTATCTTTCTGAAAAACGAGCAAAATCATCCGTTTTTTATCGTTTTTGTTGCTCTGTTTTCTTAATGTGAATAAAATACTATAGTTATCTTAATTAATGCTATATGTTTGGAGGGCTGTTATGGATAAACTTATCATTTCTCATATTGCCTGTGAGGCAGAAGGAAAAGAGATTCTCAGCGATGTTTCTCTTACTGTCTCTAAAGGTGACTGCATCGCTCTTTTAGGACCGAACGGCCACGGAAAATCTACACTTCTCAATGTTCTGATGGGAAGTTCGAAATATAAAGTGACAGATGGAACTGTCACATTGGACGGAGAAGATCTCCTTTCTCTTACTACGGATGAGAGAAGCAAAAAGGGTATTTTCATGGCTTTCCAGAATCCTCCGGAAGTCCCTGGAGTTGTCACGATGGATTTCTATCGTGCCATGCTCAACGCAAGAAGCGAAAAGCCGATCTCTTTGATCAAGTTCTATCGCGAGACGACCTCTTCCTATGAAAAGGTCGGACTGGATTCCCAAATGGCAAGCCGTCATCTCAACGAAGGCTATTCCGGCGGTGAGAAGAAGAGAAACGAAATCCTTCAGATGCTCATGCTTTCCCCTTCTTTGGCCTTAATCGATGAAATCGATTCCGGCTTGGATGTCGATGCTCTCAATGTCATCTCCTCTGTTATAAATGAGATGAAGGAGAAGGGAACGACCTTCATCATCATCTCTCACTACGATAGACTTTATGATCTTGTCCACGTCAACCGTACGGCTGTCATGGTCAATGGAAAGATTGCCTTAGAAGGTGATGCCTCTTTGGCAAAGAGAATTTCAAAGGAAGGATATTCGTTCCTTCAGAAGGAATATGACATCAAGATCACCAAGGATGAGAAGACAGCTAACGATGTCTCCATCGGTTCCTGCGGTGTAAAGCAAATCATCAAGAAGTAGGTGATAGGATGAAAAGCATTTTTAAAAATCCGGATTCCTTTCCTTCTTCTTTGACAATCAGCGAAGATACGCATCTTGTTTACTTCATTTCCGAAAGAGAGAAGAAGGATGCATTTAAGTTGGATATCTCTGTTGCGGAAGGCATTTCTCTGAAACTGACCTACATCGATTTCTCCTTGTCAGATGTCGATGCGGATTTTGAAATCTCATTGAATGAGAGTTCCAGTGCTGAGATTTCTTTGGCTTCCTTGAATTCCTCCTTGGAGAAGATCTATCGCATCAACGTCTATCATAACGGCATAAAATCCTATTCCCGTACGAAGATGGGCGGAATCAATTCCGGAACCGGTGTGATGAAATTCCTAGGCTGCTCCTTTATTAAAAACGGAGCCCATAAGAGCGATACCAGACAGGAAGGAAAGATCACAAACCTTTCTCCCGACTGCAAGAGCGAAGTCTCGCCTTCTCTTCTCATCAAGGAGAATGATGTCAAGGCAAGCCACGGTGCAGCATTAGGTGCCTATAATCCAGATCATCTTTATTATCTGATGAGCCGTGGTCTCACCTTGGAAGAGAGCAAGAGACTTGTCACTTACGGGTCCCTTCTTCCGATGATTGAATCTGCTGAGGAGGAAGGACTCATCGAAGAAGCGAAGAACGCTTTAGGAGCTTTGACCATATGACATTCGATCCCTATAAGTACCGCCACGATTTCCCAATGTATGAGGAGCACAACAGCCTTTTCAAAGGTCTGCCTTTGGTGTATCTCGATAATTCCGCTACGACTTTCAAGCCCTATTCTGTCATTGAGGCAGAAAATCATTACTATAAGGATATTACTGCAAATACAAGAAGAGGAGATTACTCTCTTGCCCATGAAGCCGATATGGCGTTGGAAGAGTCTAGAAAGACAGTAGCCAAATTCCTCAATGCAGAGGAAGAGGGAATCTGCTTTACCTCCGGTGATACGATGGCGATGAATGAAATCGCTTATGGACTCATTCCTCATCTGAAAAGCGGAGATGAGATCCTTCTTTCCATGGAAGAACATGCTTCCAATGTCCTCCCTTGGTTTCAGGTTGCAAAGATAACCGGTGCTAAGATCACCTATATTCCTTTCGATGAGAACGGAAGGCTTACTGTTGATAACTTCAGAAAGTCTTTGACCGATCATACCAAAGTCGTCTCGTTGGCTTCTGTGAGCAATGTGTTAGGATACTCCCTTCCTGTGAAGGAATTTGTCTCTCTTGCTCATCAGAAAGGCGCCATCTATGTCGATGACGCAGCACAGAGCGTTCCGCATATGAAGATCGATGTCAAAGACAGCGATGTTGATTTCCTCGCCTTCTCCGGACATAAGATGGTCGGACCGACAGGAACAGGAGTCTTATATGGAAAGAAAGAGATGCTAGAGAAGATTTCTCCTACCTTCTATGGCGGAGAGATGAATGCCAGATTTGATTCGACAGGCTATCTTTCTCTTGATGACCTTCCATATCGTTTAGAGGCTGGGACACAGAATGTGGCCGGCATCTTAGGCCTTGCAAAAGCCTGTGAATATCTCTCTAGTATCGGATTTGATCGGATTCATGATCATGAGCTTCACTTGAGAAGACTTGCCGTAGAAGGACTGAAGAAAAACGGCAATGCCATCCTTTACAACGAAGATGCGGATAGTGGCATTGTGACATTCAATATCAAAGATGTTTTTGCACAGGACGTGGCTACCTATCTTTCCAGCAAAGGCGTCTTTGTAAGAAGCGGACAGCATTGCGCAAAGATACTTCCGGAATACTTGAAGACACAGGGGACCGTTCGTGCCTCCTTCTATCTTTACAATACGGAAGAAGACGTTCAGGCTTTTGTCAAAACCTGTTCTACAGCGGAGGATTTCTTAGATGCCTTTTTCAATTAACGATCCCGAGATCATGAGGGAGATTATTGTCGATAATTATCAGAATCCGAGAAACTTCAAGGAAGTAGACGATAAGCGATATATCACAATTCATATGGATTCTGCTTCCTGCATTGATGACATCTATATTCAGGTCCTTTTTGATGGTGACATTGTAAAAGACTGCAAGTGGCACGGAAAAGGCTGTGCAATCTCAACCGCGTCCACTTCCATCATGAGCGAGATGATTCTAGGAAAGACGAAGGAAGAGGCTATGAAGATGATGAACGAGTTCAACAAGATGCTTTCCGGTGAGGATTTTGATGAGGAAGTTCTTGGCGATGCCATCTGCTTTATGAACGTCAACAGACAGCCTTCGAGAATCACCTGTGCCAATATCTCTTGGCGCGGTCTGCAGAAAGCCTTTTTAGAAGAGGAGAAGAAAGAACATGAATGAGAAGGAGAAAACATTGCTCGATCAGGATGATCGTGCCAAATACGAGTTCCGCGACAAGGATATCGCTATCTACCGCACTGCCAAAGGACTGAATGAGGATACCATTCGTGAGATTTCCAAGATCAAGAATGAGCCTGACTTCATGCTCGAATTCCGTCTGAAATCCTACCATGAGTTTGTCAAGCATCATCAGCCTCATTTCGGACCGGATCTCAACTGGATCGATTTCCAGGATTACACTTACTATACTAGAGTCTCCGATAAGATTGCTCAGGACTGGAACGAGGTTCCGGACGAAGTCAAAAACACCTTTGACAAGTTAGGGATTCCGGAAGCGGAGCAAAAGTTCCTTTCCGGTGTCACCACACAGTATGAGTCTGAGGCAGTCTATAGCAACATGCTCAAGGAAGTCACGGACAAAGGTGTTGTCTTTTTGGATACCGATACCGGATTGAAAGAGTATCCGGAACTTTTCAAAAAGTACTTTGGAAAGCTGGTTCCCCCTCAGGACAATAAATATGCCGCATTGAATTCGGCCGTCTGGAGCGGTGGAAGTTTTATCTATGTTCCGAAAGGTGTCAAATTGGATAAGCCGTTACAGTCCTATTTCCGCATCAACAACAAGAGAAGCGGTCAGTTTGAAAGGACACTCATCATCGTCGATGATGATGCTGAACTCAATTATGTCGAAGGATGCACCGCTCCGATGTATTCGGAGGAATCTCTCCACGCTGCCATCGTCGAGATCTTTGTCGGAAAGAGAGCCAAGATGCGTTATACTACCATTCAGAACTGGTCTAATTCTATCCTCAACCTTGTCACCCAGCGTGCCATTGTTGATGATGACGGACTGATGGAATGGGTTGACGGAAACATCGGTTCCAAGCTTTGCATGAAATACCCTTGCTGCGTCTTAAAAGGAGAGAGAAGCAAAGGTTCTGTCATCTCGGTCGCCGTTGCCGGAGAAGGCCAGTTCCAGGATACGGGCGCGAAGATGATCCACTTAGGAAAGGAATCCTCTTCTACCATTATCTCTAAGTCGATCGCCAGAAACGGCGGAACGAGCAATTTCCGCGGTCAGATCCATATTGCAAAGACAGCGCTCAATTCCAAGGCGCATGAGGAATGCGATACTTTGATTCTCGATGATCACTCTTATTCGGATACGATTCCAAACAATGTCGTTGAGAACGCATCCTCCTATCTCGAACATGAGGCGAGCGTCTCTCAGATCAATGAGGATCAGCTCTATTATCTGATGAGCAGAGGCCTCAACAAGGCAAACGCTACGCAGATGATCGTCATGGGATTCTTAGAGCCGTTCAGCAAGGAACTCCCGATGGAATATGCGGTAGAACTCAATCAGCTCATCAAATTTGATATGTCGAATTCGATTGGATAACTATGTTCAATATCATAAAGAATGAATATGATGTCATCGTAGTCGGCGGAGGTCATGCTGGTACGGAGGCGTGTTATGCCTGTAGCCAGATGGGACTGAAGACACTCTTATTGTGTCTGAATTTTAAGATGGTCTCCAATATGCCCTGCAATCCTCATATCGGAGGAAGCGCAAAGGGCATCGTCGTAAGAGAGATCGATGCCTTAGGCGGCATCATGGGGAAGATGGCCGATAAGAAAGGATCTCTTCTTCAGATCAAGGAACTAAATACATCCAAAGGGCCTGGTGTGCGCTGTCTTCGCGCCCAGGAGGATAAAATCGGATATCCAAGAAATGTGCAGAACTACCTTCTCACCTTGGACAATCTCGATATCAAAGAGGCTGAAGCAAAGAAGATTGCCGTAGAAGACAATGCCGTCACTGGTGTTGTTTTGGAAGATAACACTTTTATCAAATGCAAAGCGATTGTCCTTGCAACCGGCACTCATATGGAGTCGAGAATTCTGCGTGGACATGAAATCAAGGATGAAGGACCAGATGGTGAGAAATCTTCACATGGCCTCTCTTCCTCTATCGCGTCATTGGGATTGAATATGCTTCGGCTGAAGACAGGAACCCCGCCAAGATTGAATCCTTCCTCTATCGATTACAGCGATTTAGCCATTGAATTAGGAAATGAGGGAAGGCATGCCTTCTCCTATGACACAACAGAATTTATGCGTCTAGAGGATATGCTTCCCTGTTATCTTACCTATACGAATGAAAAAACGCATGAGATCATCCGCGAACACTTGAAGGAATCGAGCATGTACGGTGGTGTTGTCGAAGGCATCGGCCCTCGTTACTGCCCTTCGATCGAAGATAAAGTAGTCCGCTTCAAGGATAAGATCCGCCACCAGCTCTTTTTAGAACCCGAGAGCACGGAATTCTCTTCCTGCTATGTCGATGGATTATCGACATCGATGCCTCAGTACGTTCAGGAGATGATTGTTCACTCTATTCATGGATTGGAACATGCGGAATTTCTGAAATACGCCTATGCGATTGAATATGATGCCATTGAGCCGAGTCAGCTACTTCACACCTTGCAGGTAAGAGGAATCCAAGGACTCTATGTCTCTGGCCAGATTGCAGGAACTTCCGGCTATGAGGAAGCGGCAGCCTTAGGCTTGATGGCGGGCATCAACGCTTCTCTTGCTATCTTAGGAAAAGATCCTCTCATCCTAAAAAGAGATGAAGCCTATATTGGCATCATGATCGATGATATTGTCACTAAGGGCACAAAAGAACCATACCGTCTGCTCTCTTCAAGAAGCGAATTTCGACTCATCACAAGAAGTGACAATGCGGACAGCCGCCTTGCCAAGTTCGGATATGATGTAGGGCTGAATTCCAAAGAAAGATTCGACCGTCTCAACTCCAGAACGGAGAAGGTGATGATGGCGATTCAGGAACTCGATTCCCATCAGGTAGCCTCCAATGGAAAACTGAGGGAATACATCAAATCCTTAGGCTTCCCGGAACCGAATGGAAACGAGACCATGAAGCAGACTTTAAGACGCCAGGGCGCCAAATATGATGAAATCCGCCAGTGTGTTGACTTCCTTCCTGTTCTCGATGAGGAAGAGCAGTTCAAATGCGAGACGGAAGTCAAATACGAAGGATACATCCTCGCAGAAAGAAAAGAAGCAAAAAGAAGAGAAGACTATCAGGAACTCACACTTCCGGAAAACCTAGATTATAAGAATATGCAGGGACTCTCCTTGGAAGCGAGGGAAAAACTGACTCTCTACCGCCCAAAGACGTTAGGAGAGGCGATGAGGATCACCAACGTCCATCCTTCCGATATCGATGTTCTGTCCTTCTATGTTCGACATCACGAAAAATAAAAATACTTCTATGGCCATACTGTGAAGCATGACCGTAGAAGTATTTCTTTTTAGTCTTCGATTTTGCTAGGGTCGAGATAGGTATGCTCTAACGGAGAGAGAAGCCTTGCGTTGACATAGGCTTGCTTCGAGGTGAGAATCGTCTGTCCCTGATAGTTTCCGCTTTGTGTTTTCTCGACCAAGAGAACTGCTTCGATTCCGTTTTTGCTGTTGAATTCAAGCGGAAGCATCATCGATATCACATTCCTTGTCGGGAAGAAAGATGCTAATGCGGTACGATAATCGTATTCGACCATCCTTTTTGCTTTGGCAATGGTGTTGTCAAGGCTTGTCTTCAATAGAGTGTAGAGAAGACTGTTCTTTTCAATGCTGTTCTCTAGCTTTCTATAGAGCTTCTCTCTTGTGATGTCGCTCTTCGATTTTTTGATGGAATCGAGGATGGATTTTTCCTCAGCAAAAGGAGCAACCATCGTAGAGAGGTAATCGAGTGGGAAACGGTCGATATTGTCGAGTATGATATGCTTCTCGTCGGTGTGGATATCCTTTGTGGTATTGAAGTAGACTTCATCCGGTTTTTCGATGTAGGTCGCTCTTTTCGGAAGAGGATTGAAGTGTTCGACGATGATCTTTCCTAAGCCTTGACTGGCAGAGACCGTGAAGCCCTGGAAGAGATATTTCTCCTGAATGGTCTTGTCCTTGCTCAAGAGAAGAACAGCATAGATGTCCTCGTATTCCTCTGTCTTCAGCCCCGTGTTGAAAGATGCGAATCCGCTATTGTTATCTAAAAAGATTCGGTTCTGACTCTCCAAGCGGTAATAGGTATACTGGAGGTAGATCTTCAAAATGATATAGGGATCTTTGGAATGACGGTATCCCCACTTCTCTTTCTTTGCTAAGAGAGCAAGCTCTTTGATGCTCTTGTCGTAATCGGTGAAGTGGATATCGTTCTTCAGGGCATTTTTAGGCTTTTCCCGGTCAGCACCGAGGAAGTTGATCAGATAATTGTATTCTGTTTTCCCATCGGCTTTCTTGATGCTTGCGATCAGGTTCTCTTTGTCCTTGCTTAAAAAGGAGAGCGGAAAGATAAAGCAGTCATCCTTGATGGTTATCTTTCCCTGTTTTCTGCACTTGAGATAGTCATCTAACACCTGCTTTTTCAAGGAGGAGTTATCCAGCCCTAAATCAGTGAAATCCTTGATGGATAAGCATAAGGAATCCGGAAAGAGAAGTTCCTTTGCATTGATTAACGGAAGTTCCTTTCCTTTTGCCTTTTCTTTCTGTGGGACTTTCTTGATGCTTTTTCCTTCTACGAGGATGACAGAGAGGATGTGTGTCTTCTTGTCTTCAGCAATCTGAATGTCCGGAGAGAATTCATGGAGAAGATTCTTGATCTTGGAATATCCGTAATCTTTGTAATTGATTCCAGAATCCAATAGATACTGTCCGACATGGGAGAGTGGATAGGGAGTGTTCTTCTCATACTTTCCATTGAGAAGAGAACGGATTTTCTCTTTTTCATTCTCCGTCAGTGTCTTCTTGTCGTCTTTTGTTTTTCCTCCATCGGAAAAATCATGAATGACAACGTAGACATTCTCATGACCCTTTGCTTTACGCGTTTTCAGAGAGAGGAATTCCAAGTCATTGAGCAATGACTTCATTTTTTTATAACCGAATTCCGTATAGTCGATGTTCTTGCTTTTTAAATATAAAGCGAGAGAAGCAAGAGGAATATCGACTCCTTTCTCAAAATTCTCGAGCAAAAGGCCATAAATGTCTTTCTTTTGTTTTAAAGTTAACATTTTATAACCTCTTTGTCTTTAGGGTTGTAAAGACAATTCATTATAACGCTTTGGATAGTGAATTCAAACTGCGAAATTTCTGGTTTCGGAAAACTATGTGTTTCCTAATATAGATCCATTAGCCTCTTCACCCTTCTTAAGAATCCTCGGGAAGACGATCAGGAAAACAATAGTGGAGGCAATGCTAGAGATGGCATCGGCAATCGGTTCGGCTAGGAAGGCCGTAGTAGCATCCTTGCTGCAAAAAGGAATCAGAATGGTCAATGGAATCAGAAGGATGATTTTTCTGTTCAAGGATAACCATAAGGAGATATTGGCTTTTCCAAGGCCAGTGAGGCCATCGACAAGGGTGTACTGGAAAGTGAGAAGGATGATAGGCATCATATAGTAATGAATGTATTTGACAGAGTGTTCGACGATCATCTCCGTATTAGCCGAGGAGGAAGAGAAAGAGAGGAACAAGGAAGCAAAAGGCTTGGCAAGCAGGAAGGAAAGACCGAAGCAGACAGATGTGAAGATCACTCCGCAGAGCGTGATCTGCTTCTCTGCTTTTTTGACTAAATCCATCTTCTTTGCACCATATAGATATCCTAATACAGGCTGTGTTCCAGAGGAGATACCGAGCAATGGGCCTGTCACAAGCGAGAAGAAAGCCTGAACGATAGTGGAGCATTCGATATAGAAGTCTCCGTCACTTCCTCCGAACTTCTGAAGGACGGCATTTAGTACAATGACGATGACAGCATCGGTGGATAGAATGATGAAGGGGGAGATACCGTATCTCATCATTCGAAGGATGATCTTGAAGGAATAATTTTTGAATTCTGGTTTGATCCTTGCCTTCTTATAGATGAAGAACAGAGCTAAAAGGAAGGAGAAGAACCAGGAGATGGAGGTGGCGATAGCGGCCCCTTTGATTCCAAGGTTGAAAACAAAGAGGAAGATAGGGTCGAGGACGATATTCATGACACTGGCAAAAATCGTGCTTGCCATCGCACATCCGGAATACCCCTGCGACATCAGAAACTGTATCAGACCGATAGCTAGGAAGGCAAAAGGAATGCCGATGAGATAATAGACCATGTATTCCTTGGCGTAATAGAAGCTTTGCTCGCTGGCTCCGAAGGTATAGAGCATCGGCTTCAGACATAGATAGAAAAGCCCCATGATGACAAAAGAGAGGATGAATAAGGCAAGAAGGGCGTTGGAGAAGATCTTCTTTGCGTCCTTATCGTTCTTCTGTCCTAAGGAGATAGAGAAAAGAGGAGCACCACCTAAAACGATGAGGTACGCAAAAGAGGTACACAGAGTCGTGATCGGTGCACAGACACCAGCACCGATAAGGGAAATGTTTCCGACTTCCGGAATATTTCCGATATACATACGGTCGATGATGTTGTATAGCACTGTTGAAAACTGTGATATCATCGCCGGTATCATAAGCCTTAATACGCTGTTTAAGGTGTTCGAAGATCCTAAATCCAGTTTTTTCATAAGCAAACACTTGATTATATCTCTTCGAAAGAGAAAGAGTAAGGCTTATCCTGCATATTTCAGGATGATTTCAATTTCTGTGTAAATCTTACGGATTTCCTTTCCTTTTTCACTTTTCAGATGTTAGAATGAAGGCATGAGAAAGCTAGGGATATTTCTATTTTTGTCTTTGTATCTTGTGTTGTCTACGATTCATCTTCTCTTTTGCTATGGACATAACAATAAGGCAAGGAAGATCACCAAACCGTTCCTGCTTTTGTCCTTAGGTCTGTCCCTTTGCTTTTATGTTACCGATTATCCACTCATCTTCATCGCCTGTTTTCTGGCATGTCTAGGAGATACGTTGCTCATCTTTGAAAAGAGGCCGATCTATTTCCTGCTTGGTGCATCCTGCTTTGGAGCAAGTCATGTCTTGAATGCTTTATCACAGATTCAGATCATCGGACATCCCTTCACATGGTGGATGTATCTTCTTGTCTTCCTTCCGGTTCCTCTCTCCGGAATCCTAGGATATCTTATCTTAAAGCGAGAACCCTTCTCTCTGTTCAAATATGCTTTCTCCATGCTTCACATCATCAATGTCATCATCAGCATCGCTGTTTTAGTGCATGGAGAATATGCAAGCGGAATGATGATCCTCTTTGGATATCTATGCTGCATCATCAGTGACATCATCTTGGCAAAGAACCTTGGAAAAGAGGAGAAGACGGAGCATAACTTCTCGATTATGCTCACCTATCTTATTGGTCAGCTGTTGACTTATTTCGGGTTAGCCTTTGGAATTTTAAGTGTGTTTTAAGGTTTGATTAAGGTTTATAAGGGATCACCCCTCTTATGGAAGCCCTTTCATACCATTTTCTATACAATGGTTTTTTGATGATTTTATGCGAAATTTTGTGATTTATCCTGAAAAAAGAGTCTGGTGATATGTTTCGGACAATACGTCTATAAAATTTGCATTTCATTCTTTTCAATAAATCTTTATAATTTCCTTATGAAGTGAGGACAGAAAATGAAAAAGAACAAAACAATGCTTCTTATCTCCCTTCTTGCTTTATTGGCAACTGGATGTGGAAGCACAACATCCGATACCCCAGTAAACACGGATACGGAGAACAAGACAGAAGGGAAGAGTGAGTCTTCGACAAGCACGACAGCTGACTATTATTTAGCAGGAAATGTCAATCTTGGAGAGGATTCCGAAAAGAAGTTTGCTTATGATGCTCAGACAAAGACTTATACCTTAGAAGAAGTCTCTTTGAAAAGAGGAGATGCTTTCTATATCCGTGGAACGGATAAGACTACACAGATTCAATATGAATCTTTATCGACCAAGGATGGATTTGAAGAAGGGAACGGAAACTATATCTCCGTTCTGAATGAAGGTATCTATAACATCACCATCAAAGAAGGGACTTTGGAATTAGTCAAGACGGCTTCTAACTATCATAGTGTTAAGATTGTCTATGAAGATGGAAGAGATTCCCTTGACTTTGTCATGCAGGATGACTTCACCTTTGTCTTAGAGGATGCTCCGCTTCGCTATCGTCAGAAGTTCTACATCGATATGGACGGAGAGAAGTTAGGCTTTGACAGTCTTGCTTTCAATGAAGCCTACTACAAAGCCTTCCGCTTTGCCGATGATACCATCGAAACAATCAAGAAGGGGAACTTTGATCTCACTGTCGATTTCTCTTTGAAACAGCCTCTGATCATCGACTCCGATGAAATCCTCGATGAGAATACAGCACCCGCGGATGGCGATGCCTATTATCGCTATATCAAGAAGTTCAATAATCAGTTTGCTGAAAAAGGAAGCAAGTTGACTTTAACATCCGAAACGACAACCGGAGATACCGTCTCCAAAGAGATTGTCGAAGAGACATTGGATCTCAATCAGCACTATATCCAGAGTGAGTCCTATACTTATTCTGCTGATCAGACAAAAGAAGGTGCTATCACAGAAGAGAAGGGAAAAGAGAAGTCTGCTATCGTGATGAAGGAAGCAGTCTTCAACGATACCAACTACTATGAAATCTCCACTTTTGATCCAGAGTCCTCGGCAACCGGAACACAGTCTGTTGATGGTGCCATGATTCAGGAAGAAAAAGAAGAAGAAACTAGTGAAGATTCCACCTCTGATGATTCCACGATGGTCTATCGTGACAGGAAGTATGTCACGAAGAAAAAAGCTTATGAGAAGATGATTTCCTATCAGCCGGAATACCGATACATCAGTAGTTATTTAAGCTATATGATCGGCCATGCTCATGTCTCCGGAACTTCGACATTGACGGATCAGGAAATCAGGGACAATCTCAAGATTGAATACGAATATGTCGGTGATATCGGCGATGAAATCAAGATTAAGTTCACTAACTATGAAATGGTCTATGGCGCCTATACTAGCTATTATGCAACCAATGAATTAGAGATTACTGTTTCCGAAGATGGCCTTCTCAGAGATGGTGTCTACAAGGTCAATTCCTATTCCGGAAAGGTCTTTGATTCCGATAAGAAACCAGTCGAGAACCTGGATAACTTCCTTACGAAATCGGAAAAGCATACTTTCCATATGGATTATGAAGACAGAAAGGAAATCACGGATTTCAAGATTTCCTTGGAAAAGAATGTTGCATCTGAGATTGAACCTGTCATGGATGAGATTGAAGTCAAATCCACTGTTTCCCCTTTGAAGACAAAAGATTTTGCAATTCTTGCTGTGACTCCTTCCGCTCCGATTGATCTTGGCAATTTCAAAGTCATGGCTTATGATTCAAAATACTTCTCAGAGAATTACAGCAAGGACTTAGAAGGTAGAGGTGTCGTCGGAACGACAGTTGTCACCATTGGAAACGAATACAACATGGTCACCTGTGATATCACAGTCAATCTCACTTATACGGATTATACAAGTAACAGGCAATTCGGTTCCTTATACTGCAATGACAAGAGCTTTACTGGCGGCTATGTCAATGAAACCTATGATCTCGTCCTGACTCCTTATTCTGGATATAATCCTGCTGATATTGAGATCACGGCTTCCAGTGATGCGATTACGATTTTCGACATGAATTCTGATGAGGATAAGAAGGCTACTGGAAAAGTGAAGTTCAAACTTACGATGAACAGAGCAGAAAGCGGAGTCTCTTTGAAGCTTGCTTCTAAGTCAAATCCAAGCATCACCACATCCATTGCTTTGACAATCAGTGAACCTTGGACAGCCGAGAAAGCGGCAGGCGTCTACTATAACAGTGCCTCCTACTCCATTACCATGAACGAGGTCGTCCTTAATGCAGATGGTACAGGATCTGCTTATGTCGGAAACTACTCTTCGAATACGAAATACGATTTCACATATGCTATCAATGCAACAGGTGAAATCAGCTTAGTCTCTTCGTATAGCATCACGGAGCTTTCCATGTCGATGCAGAGCGTAAAATCCATCTATGCATCCTCTGGAACAGAGAAAATTGATCGTAATACATTGAAGGTGGAAAAATTAGTGATTGACGGTGCAAACAAGGCATCCGGATACTACAATACTTTCTATCAGGTTGCACCAATCTATAATGGAGATGACTATGTCATCACTGATGAATCCGGTACAACATACACCTTTGTGAAATCGGTTATGACCGCTTGGAATGCAGGAGACATCTATTTCACAGATGGCACGACGACAAGCAAGTTCACAATGACAACGCCGACTGAGTCTTCCACTTATTCTGCAAGGGTTGAAAAGTATTACGCAGATAGCACCAGCTCTAGTTATACTACCTATTCTGGTTCTTATACTTACACATCCGGTGTCTATAAAGTGACGTTCGGTACGAAAGTCTTCACCTTCACTCCGAAGAACTAATCGTTGAAATCAAAAGCCTTGAGTCAAGACTGTAAATACAGTCCGCTCAAGGCTTTTTCGATGAAAGAAAAAAGCACCTTTCTCTTTTTAAGAAAGGTGCTTGCCGTTTACTTATCAGTCAACGAGGATAAGAAGTTATCCATAATGGTAGAAGAAGCTTTGTTGAAATTGGAATAGGAATACTTGCTGTACTGATAGACGAGATTGCTGTTGTAATAGAAGAGTCCGCCGATATTGGCGATGGAGGAATTCGGATTGCTATCCGAATAGTCCAAGTGAAGGAGGATGCCAGCACTGGTCAGTTCCGTATAGAGGTCCATATAGCTAGAGAAGAGTTCTTCGGTGATGCTTGCACCGATAGAGGAGTAGGATGCGAATTCACCAGTGACCATGGATTCTCCGGTCTTCACGGATTCGAAGGTGTAGAAGTCAGGCTCTAGCATCTCCAGAATCAGTGTGAGGTTTTCGTAATACTCGTACCAATGGCTGTAGAACTTGCCCTGATTGTTGAGCTCACGGCTTCCCAACACGACCTTTCCATCGATGATGCTAAACTCATAGGATCCATCCTCGTATTCTGCTTTTCCTTTGATATCGACATAGCCGTGGGAGTAAAGCGGATTATCGGTATAAGAGGACTTTGTCGCTTCGATGTAATCGTCGGTGTACTGAACGAGCACATAGTTCTCTGTGAAGATTCCGCTTCCGATCGGAATGCTTCCGTCGACAGCGGCATAGGTGCCTAAATCGCGGATATAGTTATGGCTCTTGCTGAGTTCATACATCTTTGTGATAGAAGGATAGATAGCAGGATAGGCGGGTGTGTTCTCTTTTAAGTACTGATCGATGACAGGGCAGGTCTTATCGTCGATGCTGCTGATGTAAAGAGTGATGGTCGTAGTGATATCGGTGTTATCCTCCTCACTCGTTCCGAAGCCTAAGGTAGCAGTGAAGGCATTTTCGTTTTCTACCTTCATCGTCAAGGAGACGATACTCTTCTGCAGTTCTGTCATGAAGTCAGTCTGCTCGGAGGAAACGAACTGTGTTCCCATCATGAAGTAGAGATATTCTAAGGAAGTTGCCACAGAGGATTTTGTCATATCATAGGTGTTGTCTTCTCTTAAATCCATCTGATAGTACTTGCTGGGAAGTGTGCTTAAACCATAGTAGTAGTTGTTTATCGAAAGACTTTGATTGCGAAGAATCGTAGCAGAATCAATCGCGTTGTTCTTGTCGGCAGTATAGCTGAACAGCTTATCCTCATAATAACCGATTCCGCAGTTTGTGAGAAAGTCGACATGGTTTGTGGAATGATAATAGAGACCATTAGAATAGACTTCGTAGGCGAATGTGGGATCGCTCATGCTATCGAAGGATCCGCCATCACCAGCGACAGAGACCTGATAACTTCCCTTGTTGATGCGGGAAACGACAGAGGGCAAAGCCCAGCTCTCTGTGATGGAGAGGTTGAACTTTGCACTGTGTCCGTTATAAGTCGCCGTGATTGTGACTTCGCCAAGAGCGAGACCTTTCACCATGCCTTTTGTGGAGATGGTTGCAATCTTCTTGTTGGAAGAGGACCACTCCGGAGAGATGACCTTTCCGCCGAAAGTGCAGGTGAGAGTCGTATATTCACGGATACCGATATGATCGATGCCAGTTATCTCAAGCGCATCCTCAACGATGGAACTTTCGGTAGCATCAGAACTGTCGTCAGTTTCTGTGTTGCCAGCGCATCCACTGACAAAGAGGACAAGAGATAATAGGGCCGGTAATATTCTTCGTTTCATCATGCTAATGACCCGGCGGAATCCGTCTCATAATCGGAGATAGTCTTAGAGTAGTATATGGTTCCGTTTGTGAATTTTTCACCTGTTTCCGTATCTGCGTTTGTAAATGAGTCAGCTTCAAAGTAGAGATTGACAGTACCTGTTGTAGCATAAACCGTTCTGAAAGCGACAGAACCGATGCTTGTAACAGACTTCGGAATGAAGACGTAGGCTAACTTTGTGCAGGAGAAGAAAGCAGAATCCTTGATTGCAGTGACTTTGCTAGGGATGAGGACTCTTCTTAATTCATAGCAGCTATTGAAGGCGCTCTGTCCGATTTCAGTCAATGTTTCAGGAAGAATGACAGTATGCATCGCTTCGCAGGACATAAAGCAGGTCTCAGGGATTGTGGTGATCTTTGTCTTGGATAAGTCCAAACTTCCCAAGGAGGTGCATCCAATGAAGGCAGAGACACCGAGCTCAGCGATGTTTTCACCTAACTCGAGAGAAGTGATGGCACGGCAGTTAGAGAAAGTCTTATCGCCGATCTTGGTGACAGCAGAAGGGATATTGATTGTCTTAAGAGAGGTGCAGCCGTTAAATGCCTCATCTCCGATTTCGGTGATGGATTCAGGAAGATTCAGCGTTGTGAGTCCGACACATCCAGAGAAGGCACTGTCTCCAATCTTGGTGACATTCTTGTTCAAAGTGAGAGAGGTAAGCTTGGAGCAGTTATGGAAGCATTCATCAGGAATCTCCGTATAAGCGCCTTTGATGTTGACGCTGACAAGAGCGGAATCGGAATAGAAGAGACCGCTAGGGAGTTTGGTCAGACTTTCCGGAAGTGTGATCTTCAGCATGGAAGAGTTCTCGCTTAATGCCTTGTCTTCTACTTCTGTCAGATGAGTTGCTTTTTCAAGGGAAAGGCTAGTCAATGACTTGATGGCAGCCATGGAACGATATCCTAAGTGCTTGAGATTGCTATCCTTGCTGATAGCGATGGAAGTGAGAACCTGATTTCCGTAGAAAGCGTAGTCTGCAATGGTTTCGACTTCGTTAGGAAGATCGAAGGAGGTGAACTTCAGTCCGGCAGGATAGACATAAAGAGTCTTCTTGTCATTGCTGTAGAGGACATTGTTCTCAGCTAAGAAGGATTCGCTTCCGTTAGCGACTTTGATCTTTTTGATGTTGAAATCGAGGTTGAAGACACCGGATCCCATCTTCTTCAGAGACTTTGGAAGGGAGATGGTTGTAAGGCTTGGGCAGTATTTGAAGGCACTGTCATCCAGTTCCTCTAAACCTTCCGGCAGGACAAGTTCCTCTAATTTGCTGTCAGAGGAAAGCCCTAAGAAGGCTTCCTTGCCGATCTTTCTTAAAGAGCGGGGAAGAGTAAGGGTATCGATGGTAGCGTAAACGAAAGCCTGCTCTCCGATTTCTCTTACCGGCAATCCCTGATAGACATCCGGGATGACGATATCGTATTCGACAGAGAGATAGTCTGTGACGATATAGTAGGATTCTGTCTTATCCAATGTCATGATGATGCCACCGGTCATCTCATCTTCACCGATGATGGATTCGGAGGTGGTATCTTTATCTGTCTTCTCGGTGTCGGCGGTATTATCTGTGTTTGTTTTGCCGCTGACAGAAGTATTGTTTCCGCATGCGATCAAAGATAAGGAAAGGAGAGATAATGCGACAATTCCAATTTTTTTGTTTTTCATAATGGTTTATCCTTTCAGTTATTCATGCGGAACGCAATAGGAGGGAACGGTAGTAGTGTTATAGTCCGTAATCGTTGTTGTGTAGGTCCTTGTGGCAGAGATGGTCGTTGTGGAATCGTTAAGAGCGTAGGAACCAGTCAAGGAGTTTGTGATGCTATTTAAGGTTCCGTCCTTGTTGAGGATGATGGTGTAATCACCGCTTGTCGGCTCATTGACATACTCTTCAAAGGTGTTCATGGAAAGCATCGCAAGGGATTTATAGACCGTGTAGGGGGTGAAGGTATTGTCCTTGTTATCCATAAAACATTCTACAGCAAGGCTTCCGATCTTCGGAGCACAGTCGAGGAATGTTGTTCCAATCTCAGACGTATCGGAGATGCCCCAATACTTCTTGAATTCATCTTTTCTTACGAATTCATGGGTATCATCGGCCAGATAGCGATAGATATAGATGTTATCGTTTTCAAACTGATAGGCGAGGTTGTATTTGTATTCGCCATATTCCTCATCTTCCTTTTCCGGTGCGATGTAACCGGTGAAGTCATAGGTGTTGAAGATGATCTGATTTTCAAAATCAACATAGTATTCATAGGAATATCCAGTCAGCTGCTTGCTGTCATAGCTGACATCGATGTGCATCGTGTAGTTTTTAAGGCCGGTGTTATCATAGCGGTACGGCTTCAAGGCTTCCGAAAGGGTATCGTGACCGGTTGTGTGCTCTAAAGGAGTGATCTCTCTCGGCTCCGTGATTCCAAGATCGGAGATATCGAGCTCAAAAAGCATCCCTTCATAGTAGTAGGTTCCGTCATCTTCACTGATTTCAAGTTCAAGGATGAAACGGAACTGATCGATTTCATCGCCGTTATAATGGAGAGCAAACTCGCTGACCGTCGGAGTGTAATCGACATCTCCGTAATAAGGATGGCTCGGCATATATCCAGGAAGTCCTGTTGTCTGATAGCCAGTGAGATAATAGACAATCTCAGAAGCCAAAGTTCTGTATTTGGTGCTGATCAAATACCAGTTCGGTTTTTCCCTGACTGCACTGAGGCATTCTACCTTCAGTTCCTGAAGAGGAGAATCCATGACATCCGCATATTTGTTTTTTGTCTTAGCTTCAACAACCTCATTGTTGAGAGGATTGAGCGTTCTCGAATAAAGATATTCATCCTCACCCTGGAAGAAATTCTCTTCGGTCAGGATTTCACCAGTGATGATATCTGCCTCTGAATAATAGTAAGCAGTAGAATCCATCTCAGCGAGGACTTCTCTTTCCACTTGCTCATTGTTGCTTCCATCGTAGGTTTGATGGCTAAGTTTTCCCGTTAAGGTGAAACTCTGGTCCAGATCTTCTAGCGCATAGGTGAGCTGCTCATAGACATTCTGCTTTCGGCTTGTGGATTCCGTCTTCTTGTCTTCTGTGGTGTCAGTGTTGATTGTGGAATCACTGTTTGTCGTTCCTTGACAGGCACAAAGAGCAAAGAGTGTAAGTATCAGCGGTATTCTGTTTTTCTTCATAAGACCTCCTTTGGATATGCTTTATGAACTATATTTTAAAATTATAAAATAAAGTTCCTTTATTTATTAATATTTTATTGAAAAAATCGTGAACGAAAAAAATATAAAATTTAAGTTGATTTTAGAAAAATAAGAAAAAAACACAAAAAGAGAAAAAAATCAAAAGTAATATTGAATGAAAATTGAAATCAAAATCTTTCTGATAGCGCTTTCATAAAGATGGGAAATCTATGTGCAAATCAATGATTTCTACGATTATCCGTTATAAACTGAGATATCGATATACTGTTCCTCATCGCTGCTTCCAGCGTGTGTGGACTTCATATGCGGTACATCATAAGCCTGAAGGAAAGAAGCCTCATCTTTGGAAATCAGAAGAAAATCACCTAAAAGGGAAGTGAATTCCTTACAAGGTTCTCCATATCCGAAGATGTGATTCTGGATCACTTCTTCCTTGCTTAGGATATAGAAATGCTCTCCGTAATGAGACAGTGCAGATTTTCTGAATTCTTCCTCTTTTCCTTTCTCGACATAGAAGAAAGCGGCTCTTGGCTCACAGGCAAAATGCTTGATTCTCAAAAGAGAATAGAAATCATCAAACTCATCGATCTTATAATCCTTGATATTGAGATGCCCGTGGTCAGCAATCACGATAAACAGAGTATCTTTATGTCTTTCAGCAAGAGAGGAAATGCCTTTATCGAATCTTTTAATGATACTAGCTATTTCCTTGCTTCCGACTCCGTATTTATGAAGGGAGGAATCCGGTTCACAGCTATACGCATAGATGAAATCCTTTCCGTCTAAAATCTTCTCGGTCTCAGAAAGGAAAGTCTCTGGTTCCTGATCTTTCAAAAGGAAGGATTTGACCTGAGCGGTCTTTATGCCTTTCTCTTCCATCTTAGTGAAAATAGTTTCATATGGTAAAAGGGAATAGGTGGATTCTGGTGTGATTTCGATCGGTTCCTGCGCAAAGGAAGAAGCAAACATCGTCACAGCTCTATCGTACTGTGGAAACTGCTCAGTCCAACCTAGCCAGCCTGTCTCCAAAGGATATCGCTCTGTCGTCAGTGCCGTTGTCGCTGCAACGGTAGTCGGAGGGAAGACGGATGTGATTGTAGAGAGATAATGGTTTCGGATATCCTCGCATTCCTTTGGATAGACATTTCGGATATGACTTCCTAAGCCATCCAAAAGGATAAGACAGATTCTTTTCTCTGTCTTATCTAATACTTTGTCTAACGAAGGCAAGGATGGATGCGCTCTATCGATATGGTAGTGACGAAGAAGGGAGGAGGAGAGATTGACTAAGCAATTGTTTTCATCAAATAGTTTTTTCATGAGGTTATCTTAGCCTAAAATCAGGAAAGAAAGCAAGAAAGAAAAGCATGTGCCAAGAAGACTGACACATGCTTCTGTTCATTGATTTGCTTTATGGATGGCTCTCATTCCTTCAATCTCATCACAGATGTCTCGAAAGGAGCAGGTCCTGCAGTCCATCTTCAGCTTCTTCATGATGTGATCTAAAGCGACCGTGATTCTTTCACTCTCCTTGGAAAGCTCCAAAAGCTTATTGTGCGGAAAATCAGGATCGGTGATGAAGATCTGACGGACATAGCGGACATGAGCCTCTTTCTTGAACTGCCTTAAGAAAGAGACGCCGATATCCTGAAAGGAAAGACCATGTTTGACTGCGTCATCATCGACATAGGCGCCCTCTTTTAAGAGATTGGTGTTCACTTTCAGCATATAGCCTTCCGGATTGACTTTGTAGCGTCTGTATTCAATGTTTCTGAAGATTCGGTAATATTCCTGGTCTTTTACATCATTCTCGTTGTCGATTTCAAAGAAATAGATGTGGGAGAAAGGAACATCTCCTTTTAAGTCCTTCAAGTCTTTTCCAATCAAGGCGATGGAATCTTTGCCTAAAGCATTGCTATGGCTTGTATATCCATAGAAGTAGGAAGAAGGAAGAGAGGAATCACCTAAATGAATCTTGCAGTCCTCAGAGAAAAGGAAGACTTTGCTCTCGCTTTCTTTCCAGGAAGAAGTGAGAGGAAGTTCCTTCGTCTCGTATCCGGAAAGAAGAGAGAGGACATCATCGATGCATTTCTGATAGAGATCCATATTACTCTAAATGGCGGTTTCTCTGTCTCTTGTCGTATTTCTTGTTGAGCCACTTTTGAATCGGAATCAGCATCTTGCTGTCGAGGTTGAAGAAATAGACAACGAAGAGAAGGAGGAAGACAAGGAGGATAAAACCAAGGATAGAACCTAGGACAATCAGTAAAATTACCCACCAAGCCATATTAGTTTGCCATGCCTTTCTGTCTTGCGTATTCAGCAGCGCCCAAGGCACCCATCAGCTGAGGATCGATTGGAAGATCTTTCACCTTGATGTGAAGGACCTGTTCGATGGCTTTCTTCAAACCGAGGTTCTTTGCGCATCCGCCAGTCAGTGCGATAGAGTCAGTGGCTCCTGCCTTCTTTGCCATGACGAAGCAACGCTTGGCGACGGAGGTCATGATGCCGGCGGCAATCTCTTCCATCGGTTTGCCTTCTCCGACTAAGGAGATGACTTCGGATTCGCAGAAGACAGTGCACTGAGAAGTGATCGGAATGACATTCTTTGCCGTGAGAGACAAGGAACAGAACTCATCCAGTTCCATTTCAAAGCTTCTTGCCATGGCTTCGAAGAAACGGCCAGTGCCTGCAGAGCACTTGTCATTCATGGCGAAGTTCATGACCGTGCCATCCTTGGGATCGATAGCAATACCTTTGACATCCTGTCCGCCGATATCGATGATGCTGGTGATTGTCGGATCAGAGACATGGACACCCATCGCATGGCAGGAGATCTCGGAGATGTTCTCATCGGCGAAGGGAACCTTGTTTCTTCCGTAGCCTGTGCCGATAAGATAGTTAAGATCTTCAATCTTGTCGATGCCATCGATCTGTGCAATCGTCTCATTGAGAGCGAGTCTTGCACTTTCGACCGGATTGATTTTGGATTTCAATGTTGTGCTAGCAACGATTTTTCCTTCTTCGTCTAATATGACGCATTTTGTATAGGTTGAGCCTGCGTCGCATCCACCAAAATATTTCATGTTGTTTTACTCCTTTACCAACGTTTCACGTCGTCCATATCGACTAAGGATTCATCCAGAGGAGTCTCGCGCAAGACGGTCTTCATATAGCGGTTGACGTCTTCTCTCATATCTTTTCTGCTCGCCTTGGTCGGATTCATCAAGGCATGATAGACCCAAACAATATGGATGCCTCTCTTTCTTCCTTCTTCTTCGATCAGGCCGTGATAGCCAGCCATGGATTTGCATCCGATATGCTCGTACATGATGACCATGTCGGCCTTGTACTCTTCGCAGTACTGCCAGAGCTGTTCGACACCGACTTCATAACCGCCGTTGGAGTGGTTACGCATAATCATGTTCATATTGTATTCGCCTAAGTCTAACAAAGCCTGCTCATGATCTTCGTAATTGATTGGTTTGGTAAGAGTGAAGGAGAGCATGTCGCAGAGGCAGAGAATGCCCCAGCAGTTGGAAAGCCACTGGTTGAAGGCGGTATAGTACTGAGCGTGAACGCCCCAGACCAAAGCGCGGTGACGGACTTCCTTGATCGGAAGATGCTTTTCCTTATAGGCCTTCTTTGCGATATTGGTGATCTGCTGATCTAGTTTCAGGAAGGATGGATCTCTTCCGGAGATGACCATGTATTCCGCATCGCGGTAGAGCATGATATTGTTGTTGACGACCTGCGGATATTCGGTCTTGTTCATATCCATCCACTCCTCGAAGAGCTTGTTCTGAGCGTTGTAGGTCTTCATGTTCTTGGCGAAGGCATCCCAGTCCCATTTTTCACCGGTATGCTTTTCGATGAACTTGATGGCTTCTACAATCTGATCTCTTGAATAGGCAAGGACAGATTTCTGCTGATGACGCATCGGCGCAGCCATTGTGAAGGAAGGAAGATCATCGTGTCTGTCTTCAATCTGGTTGCCCATCAAAGAGCCGTCGCATGTCGTGTTGCAGTGAACGGCGCAGACACCGCAGATCGGATAGTCTTCATCGATGGCGCAGCCTAATTCCGCACAAGGCATCGGGCAGACATCAGAAGGAATCTGGAATTCCTCAGCAACTTCGATGTAGTGCAAGACACCATCCTGAGCGATGGTGCTTCCGGTATAGATAGCAGGAACTTCCTTCGAGAGGAACTTCAGGTTCGGGAATCCGGTCGCAATGACCATCATTCCGTTCTCATCCATGATGACAAGCTTCTTGTTGAGCTCATCATACTTTCCTTTCTTGTTTCCGATTCTCTTATCGCATTTGAATAAGGTATCCATCGTCTGAGTAAGATGCTCAACGATAGAGTCGTACTGGATATGACCGATTCTAAGCTGCGGGCCTCTTACACCCTCTAAATGACGGTCGATATAGTCGAAGGCGGCAAGATAATTGCCGAACCAGCGATAGGTGAACATTGCCTTTAAGGTAGTCGGCTTCATGATGAATTTTCCCATGACCATGAGGTTCTTCAGCCAACGGGAGAAATCGTACATTGTATCTTTGAAGCCACGCCATTCACGATGGGTCGCTGTCTTCTTGCCAGGCTTATTGGTGCTGCCTAGTCCTTTTTTCTTTTTCTTATCCATGGTTACTTGGCCTCCTTGTCTTTCTGAATCTTCTTGATCTCAAGCGCTTCGATGAAGGCCTGGATTCTCGTTCTTAGCTGACCGGACTGGCCGACGTTGTAAGGACGGTCGATGGAAAGAGTCTGATATCCGTATTCCTTCTGCATGACCGCATTCATGAAGGCTCTTCCATATCCCCAGTAATCGCAAAACTTGATCTGTTCAATGATGAGGCCATCGACATGATATTCTTTGCCGATCTTGTCGACATAGGCATGTCTTTCGTTTACTTTCTCTGTGGTGAGGAAACGAGGGCATTGACCGCTTTCCATGTAATAGCGGCAGACCTGGGTAAGAGCATCTTCCTCATCGTTTAAGATGATTTCCTGTCTTCCCGGGAGAGAGCCAAAGCAGTATCTGTCAGCGACAACGACAAGACCGCATTCCTCAGCGAGCTTGATCAGTTGAGGATCATCGATTTCGCTTCCGACCATGGCGACACGACAGCGATACGTTCCCTTCTTGTCAGGAACTCTTGTCTTGACCTCTTCTAAAGTCTCCGTGAGTTTTTCGATCAGCTTATCCTTCGGACAGCAGTAAGTTGCTAAGCAAAGCACAGCAAATTCATAGCCGGTGATGCGAGGGCACTCCTCTTTTCTGAAATCACCGATTTCTGTGATGAGTTTTGAGATTTTATTCTGCTCTTTCACTGCTTTTCTGATAGCAGCATCGCTAGTATCAATCTGATAGTGTTCGCTAAGAGGCTTTAAGACATGCTCCTGCATCTGAAGGATGTAGTGCTTCAATGTGACATCGTCCGACTTCATCGGAACATCGACATAGGAAGCGAAGAAACCTTCCTTCGGGCAGCAGTCGAGGTGCTCGATGTTCTCGACACAGCGGTTCATCATTGCGCAGGCTTCCGGTGCGATGACGCCGTCTAAGAAACGGAATCCGCCTTCCAATGCTCTTTCTAGGATTGCACGGCAGGCCTCACAGAAAATCGGGGAAAGATAGTAATTTCCCATTTCCGTGGAACCCGTTCTTGGAGCACGAAGTCTCACCGAGAAGATGCCAGGAAGGTTAAGAAGCGGTTCCGGAATCTGATAGCAGACATGTCCGATTGCCTTTCTTCCTTCGTTCTGCGCCTCTTCGATGAGTTCATTGTTGGAATTTTCTAACAGCTTTTCAAAATAGTATAGGTGCTTCAGGTCTCTCATATGCTCTCCTTTCACTCTTGAAGTATATGGATCTTGGTCAAAGCTTCTCTTGTGCCTTTGACGATGGAACTGTCTTTGGGAAGATAGAAGACATTCTCGCCTTCCATGTCATATCTTGCCAGTTCATCATCAGAAGGGATCTTGGACAGTACTTTCATATTGTCGAAGTGATAATCCTCTTCCATGGCCTGAGACGAGAGGCGGTTTAAGATGACGCCGATTTCTTCATACATGACAAGATCATCGGCAACCGTCTTGATGGTCTTGATGACCTGCTGTCCTTTTTTGGACTGGTCGCTGATGAGAAGGAGATGTGTTACCTTCTCCATGACTCTTCTGTTGATCTGCTCAATTCCAGCCTCGCCATCGATGACAACAAAGTCATAATGGGAGGAGATAGAGGAGATGACATCTTTCAAGTAGGTATTGATCTTGCAGTAGCAGCCGCTTGCCTCCGGTCTTCCGATGGCGATAAAGGTGAAGCCATTGGAATGGACCGTCGCTTCTTCAATGGAATAGCTTGCGTTTCCTAAGACTTCGACCACAGCATTCTTTCCCTGCTCACTGGCGGCGATAGCCTCTTTTCTCACATCGTCGATGGTCTTATCGTATTCGATTCCGAGCGCTGTGGATAGACCAACAGCAGGATCAGCATCGATAGCCAGAATCTTCTTATCCGGATAATTGTCGACCAAAAGTCTGACAATGCAGGCAGCGATGGAGGTTTTGCCGACTCCGCCCTTTCCTGCAACTGCAATAATAGATGTTTTCATTGCAACTACAATCCTTTCATGTAAATACTTATATATCATACTAAAAGAACTCTTATTTTGAAAGAGGTTTCATGAAAAATATTGCGCATATGTACAACAAAATGTTTAAAATTAAACAATTGTTAAAGGAAAACTGACTTGAAAACAGGATTTTGTGGTGATTTAGTTATCGGACCTCGAGTAGCTGTTCTTCATATGACAGCTTGCTTCATAGAGGATTTTGCTTAAGGCGTTATCGGTCTTCTCCTTTGCCATATCAGCGATCTTCTGATTGTATTCATCAATCAAGGCAGAGATATCCTTGTTTTCATCCTTTTCCAATTCATGGATGAGCTGATGGGAAAGAGAACTGACTGCATTCTGATATCTTTCGACAAAGATGGAACAGGTGTTATAGTGGCTGTCCACCAAGGCGGAGATAAGGCGGCTCGCCCAGTAGAAATTATCCGTGGAGACATTCAGGGTTGTATTGGAATAGTAGGAGGGAACCTTTCTTGTCCTAGGGAAGAAGGGAACAAGAGCATTGAAGGCATTGCTGGCAAAGCAGAACCATTCGATAGGGCGTAGTTTCTCTTTTCCGTATGGCCTGATCTGAACGATAGCCAAAAATGAGGTCCTGCTGATTCCAATAGGACGATAGGCGCCTTTGTCATCCTTGTTTCCGAATCTCTTATAAGGATCATAAGGCGTTCCCTGATAATGAGAGGAGAGAACGTATTTGACGTCTTCAATCGTAATCTTTCTCTCCGGCTTTCTCGACCAGGGGATATCATCGCTTTCGGGGGTATAGTCGGCATCGATTCCATCCCATTTGTTGCTTCTTGGGTTGAAATAGCGTTCCATGAACCAGGCGCGAGGCGTGTTATAGACATGATCGGAGTCATCGTGGCTTCCGAAGGCAAGTCGCGGATTGAAGGCGTGTCCTTCCAAATCCAAGGCGAGGTAATTGTCATTCATGAAATTCCAAAGGTCTTCGCTGCAGAGGTTGTCTTTCTTCTCACCATAGGCGTCGTTGAAATCGAAGTTATCCAATCCGAACTGATTGGGCATGACGACATAACTGTCATCGGGAACTCTTTTTGCAATCCAGTGATGCCCGCCTATGGTCTCTAACCACCAGATTTCATTTTCGTCATTGAAGGCGATACCATTGGATTCATAGGTTCCGTATTCTTCTAAAAGCTTGCCTAAGCGAAGGACGCCTTCTCTTGCGGAATGGATATAAGGAAGAACCAAGAAGACAAGATCCTCTTCTCCGATTCCACCTGCTTTCTCACTCTGTCCTTTCTTCTTTGGGACATAGTTGACTAAAGGATCAGCACCTAAAACACGGGCATTGGATGTGATAGTCTCTGTCGCTGTCATTCCGACATTGCATTCATTGACACCGCATGCAGCCCATATTCCTTCCTTCTTATCGACATTGGGCATCATGGAAAAGTCGAGTGCCTCTTTGGGAAGCTCAATCTTCACATGGGAGAGGACAGAAGTATAAACATCCTTGAGATTTTCCTTTTTAAAGACGACCAATTTCTTTTCCGTAAAGACGCCGCTCGGGGAATCATCATTTCTTCCAATGATGGTTGAACCATCATAGCTTGCTTTTTTACCGACCAATAATGTTGTACAGGGCATATTATTCTCCTTCGATATAGACTTAGTCTATTCTAACTTTTTTCTCTTTCGATATCTATCTATTTGATATTCAGAAAGTATAAGAGAGAAGGAAGTGCACGGAAATCAAATATTTTAAGTAAAATGAGAGAAAACGCTTGAAGAAATGTTGAAAATGGTATATACAATCCTAAACTTTTATCCACACATCCACACAGATTCTAATTTGGAAAGCCGATCGAC
>CAVJZP010000011.1:0-44637 GCA_963654365.1 Oscillospiraceae bacterium | reverse complement strand
AACCTTGACAACATAGATCCGTTTTCTGAATGTTTTGACAATTTCTCCTTGTAATTGAAACAAAACAAGGTACAATTTTTATCGTTATGCTCAATCAATATTCAAGAACATCCTTATTAGTAGGAAGAAAAAAATTACAGAGACTTTGGAATAAAAAAGTCATCGTCTTCGGCATCGGAGGTGTCGGCGGAAATGTTGTCGAATCCCTTGCTAGGTTTGGAGTCGGATCCTTCGACCTTGTCGATGATGATTTAGTCTGCCTTACCAATATCAATCGACAGATACTGGCGACAAGAAAAACATACGGACAATACAAGGTCGATGTCGCAGAGGAGAGAATCCACGACATCAATCCTAAGATCATCGTCAATAAGCATAAGACCTTCTACCTTCCTGATAAGAAGGATGAATTCGATTTCTCCAAGTTTGATTATGTCATCGATGCTCTTGATACTGTGACTGCAAAATTGGACATCATCGAAAATGCAAAGAAAGCGAATGTTCCTGTCATCTCCGCGATGGGCTGCGGAAACCGATTGGATCCTACAAAATTAGTCCTCTGCGATGTCTATGAGACCAAAGGGGATCCCCTTAGCAAGATCATGAGAAGAGAACTGAGAAAAAGAGGAATCACATCACTGAAAGTCGTCTTCTCCACAGAGCCTCCGACTAGACCAAGAGAGGATGAGACGGAGGATTCCTGCCTCTATCACTGCGTCTGTCCTCCGGGAACCAAACGCAAGTGCACAGACAGAAGAGACATCCCTGGCTCCACAAGCTTTGTTCCGCCTGTCGCCGGTACTCTTATCGGGTATCAGGTTGCTAATGACTTGATGGAAATGGAAGACAAAGAAGAAAATATCAGGGAAGACAATCCTTTCAAGGAAGACAGTAAACCTTCTGCTCATAATCTATAAGTTGTCAAATCAGAAAACGGCTATCACCATGGTAGCCGTTTTCTGATACTAAAATTCAAGTTCCTCTTTTTCTTCAGTAAATCTATTATGAAAGATAACACTATGTGAAAAATGGTTCTGTGAAATCAGCTGATACGCTTCTTCTTTTGTCTGATGTACATTGATTCGAGAGAAAAAGGCATTTTTCCTGTTCTTGAAAACGTAATCGGCATAACTTCCTTCATCAATTGTCCCCGTAAAAATGATGTCTGCATCTGAATAATGATCCACTATTTCTCTAGAATGGATATCCTCGAGTTGTGGATCCGTGAAAAGAAGAATTCTTGAATTGTCAGCCTTTTGAATTTCAATCTTGCTTTTCAGATATGTCTCCTCATTTTCAATGAAGAATCCTTTTCCTAAAATCCGATAAGGAAGATGGTTCTGATTCAACAAGGAGATGACATCCATATTTCTTCCGTTCTTAGGAAGAGGAAAGAGCACATTGCCTTTCCTGGTTTTCAGAAGCCTCAGAAGCCTATCCTTGTTTTCCTGATAACTGTTCTCTTTCTCATAGCAGCCATCCACAATAGCGAAGTCAGCTTTAAGGTTTCTTAATTCATCAGCCTGAAAAACACTTCTTTCAAGATAATCGCCTGTATAGATAATCTTTTTCTTTTCCATTTCGATTTCAAAGGACAGAGAACCAAAGCAATGTCAGCTTCTTCTTATAGTGACAAAGAAGTCTGAATCCAGTTGGGCTTTCTTTGATAGTTCCGGATAGAATACATCATTGCCTTCAAGATGAATGCAGTCTGCTGTTTCCTTCGACAATACGATCTTTCCCTTGAACCCTCTTCTCATCAATTCTGCAATTGCACCGGTATGATCCAGATGGGAATGGGAAAGGAACAGATAATCGATTGTCGGCACCTCAATTTTTTCCAGATGCGGATACTCATTCTTCTCTGACAACCCACAATCAAGAAGGATCCTTTTGTTCTCTCCTTCCAAGTAGAAGCAGTTTCTCCCATGCTCATTGATTCCGCCTAACGAGACAAATTTCATTTCTCCACCTCTTTGACATCCTCTGCCGAATAATAAAGCGAAGCATGAGAGGAAGGATCTAATTTCTGTTTAGAGGAGAAATAGAACTTTCTTTGCTTCTCATCCTCACCGATCACATCGTAGATTCCTCCCTGATAGTTAGAGGAGATAATCTGAAGCATCACTTCACATTCTCTTTTTTCTAACGAAAGATTCTCTGGTCTAAGGAAATGACTGTCATCCAAAAAGGATGACTTCCCGATGAAATTCGCTGCAAACTTTGTCTTTGGGTTCCAATAGATGTCTTCAGGTTTCCCCTGCTCCACGATATTCCCCTGATTCATAATGATGATGCAGTCCGATATCGACATAGCTTCCTCTTGGTCATGTGTGACAAAGAGCGCGGTCATGTTCAGTTCTTTGACCAGAGATCGGATTTCACTTCTCATCTCTTCACGAAGAAGGGCATCCAAAGCAGATAACGGTTCATCAAAGAGGATGACATCCGGAGAGATGCTGATTGCACGTGCAATAGCCACCCTCTGTTTCTGTCCACCGGACAGTTCACTAGGCAGTCGGTCTTTGTATTCTTCCATCCTGACCATAGCAAGGGCCTTCAATGCTTTATTAGTTCTCTCCGCTTTAATCTTCTTGTCAAAAAAAGAGAATTTCGTCTTCTTCTCTCTGCTTGAAATCGCAAACAACACATTCTGAAGGACTGTCATATTCGGCCACAAGGCAAAATCCTGAAACACAAATGCCACATTTCTGTCAAAGGGTTCTACATCGATTTTCTTATCCTTGTCAAACATTGGCTTCTCACCAAAGACAATCTGTCCTGAATCAGCTTTCTCTAAACCTGCAATAATACGTAGAAGGGTTGTCTTCCCACATCCGGAAGAGCCTAAAAGAGTAGTCAGGCTTCCGCTCTGTATCGTAAGGTTGAGATGATTGAGCACCTTGTTCTTCGAATCAAATGATTTGGATATATCTAATGCTTGGATGTCCATTTTGTTTTTCTTCCTTTTCTTCCGACAATGAATTCAATCGGCAAAAGCAATAAGAGCGTCATGAATACCGATACAACGGCAAGTGCCATTGCTGCCTGCTGATTTCCTTGTTCAAACTGTCTGTCGATATAGAGTGAAATTGTATAATAGCTCGGTGGCTGCAGCAATTTTGCCGTTACCAACTCTCTTAACGAGATTATGAATGTCATACTGAATCCATAGAAGGCGCCTTTCAACGCCTGAGGAAGAACAATTCCCATGTTGATTTTCTTCTCCCCTTTCGAATATATCCTTCCCGCCTCTATCAAAGAATCCGGCATTTGAACAAGACTGTTTTTGACATACGATACCATATTTGGCAAAAACACAACAGAATAGCCGATGATCAGCATCCACTTCGTACGATAGACTGGGAAATAATGATAGATGAGATTGAAAAACATGATCATTCCGATCCCAGTCACAATATTGGGTATCATCTGGGGAAGAGTATCTAAGAATTCGATTGCTTTTCCTAGGAATGTTTTCTTATGACGGAAAGAATAGATTCCTAGAATCAATCCGAAAACAAGGACAATAAGAGAGGATATGATTCCGATGAAGAAAGAATTTCCGATCGCTTCAAATCCACTGCTGAAACCTTCTTCTCCTACAAATGCAACACGATAGTTCTCCCAGGTGAAATTCCCTTCCGCAGAGAGATTCTTATATAGAATATTCTTAAACGAAGAAACCGTAATCGTAAACAGAGGAATAAAGGCAGAAAAGAAAAACATCAGAATCAGAAAGACAGAACCAATGACAGTAAGAGATTTCTTTCCGCTGATCTTCCCTATTCCTTCATCTTTCAATTCTACTGTCTTCTTATTTGTGAGAACGACCTCGAACACCCACAATGCCATACAGATAAAGACCAAAACAGAAGCAAGGGATGCTGCCATCGGAAAGTCGATGGGAGACACCTGCATCTTTGTCGTAATGATGGTTGTAAAGACTACAAAGTTGATCTCTGGACCAAACGTAGCCGGCGTTCCATATTCGCTTAATGCTTTGACAAAGACCAAGAACGCACCGATAAGAAAATTGGGTAATAGAATAGGAGCATAGACTTTGAAGAGTTTGCTGAAACCATGCCGGATATAAATATCATCTGCATCATCCAAACTCTTTGGAAAAGATGAGAATGCGTCTTTTAACATTGTCATCAAAAAGGGCGAAGTATGCATTGCCATAATCCATACCATGCCAAAGAAAGAATAGAAGGAATTGGCAAGAGGACGAAGCAAAGGAAGATTGCGATATAGGATTCCGTTTCTCTGCATAAAAAGCATCCAGCCCATGGAATTGATATAGGGCGGCACCATAAAAGGTATCATCATCACCAAATCCAGCCACCAGATTTTCTTCAGTCTAGTCTTAGACAGAAAGTAAGCTTCCGGAACTGCAATCAAAGTCGACAGAAGAGTGACAGAGATACCAAGAAGCAGAGAATTCAGGATGGCCTGACCAGTCTCTTCCAAAGTGAAAGCACTGACATAATTGGAAAAGGTGAAATTGCCTTGCTTGTTCATCAGCGACTGAGAAAAGACAGAGACTAATGGCATCACGATGAAGAATAGTAGAACAACGCAAAGAAGAATACCTGTTGCCAGGTATTCCATTCTGCGTCGATTTTTAAAGTTTGCTAAGAAGGAAGGCATCGTATTACTTCAGCTTTTTGACAAATTCGGTAGCAATAGATGTTCCATTCTTTGCCATCTCGTTCCAGTCGAGATTGTCAAATTGGGAAATCTCGCTCATGCCAAGTCGGTAGCTATCTGCACTGCAATCGCTTCTTCCAGGCAAAAGCATGGCATCGCTGACAAAGCCCTGTGCCTCTGTCGTGCAAAGATAATCCATGACCTTCTTTGCTTCATCAACATGAGTGGCAGATGCCATGATCATAGCCGGCCTTGCATTGATTACCGTTCCACCCTTCGGATAATAGATATCGATATGTTTTCCCTTCTTCTTATCGCTATAGACATTATAATCCACTCCGCCGACTAAGATATCAATCTTTCCCGATTCAATGTCGGCAAGGGCAGTCTTGTTTCCACCGCCGTTCTTCAGTCCATTGTTTGCCCAGGAAGTGAAATCCGCTTCTGCCTGTGTCTGTCCTTTGGAAGAGACATAGCCAGCTAAGAAGTCTTTGCAGGCTCCGGATTTAGTAGGATCCGGAATCGACATTCTGACCTCACCTTCTGTGATCAGGACAGAATCAATCTTCGACTTATCCCCATAATCCGACCAATCCAATTGTTCAATCTTATCCTTATCCACCAAATCTGTGTTGTACAAGACACCGACTGCCGATGCGCTTGTCCCCCAGATTTTATTGCTGCTGCTTTTGAATTCCGAAGCTAGCTTATCTCCATCAACAGGAGTGTATTCCATCAGATCCAAAGTAGACAAAGAATTGATGCCGTCACTCCAGGAAGCAAGGATCAGGACATCACAGACCGGATTTGCTTTTTCGGCTTCAATCTTGGCAAGAAGCTCACCTGTCGTACCAGAGGTGACTACCATATCGATATTGGAATACTTTGCCTCAAATCCAGCTTCAATCTTTGTCTGAAGCCCAGCAGGGGAAGGCATGTAGACGTTCACCGTCTTTTTGGACGTATCCTCTTTCTTTTCGCTTCCGCCATCTGTAGATTCACTCTTCTTTTCCGTGTCAGCCGTAGTGGAAGAACCTGTTTCGTTTCCTCCAAAGTCGCATCCTACCAATGTCAGACTCAACAGAACCATCGGAAACCATCTCTTTGTTTTCATGATATTATTTACCTCGTACTCCATTTTAAACAAGCTTACGAAGCAAAGATGTAAATCATTGTAACGATTGCAAAGACATTGTAAAGAATTGAAAAAGATTTCTATAAAGAACGTCAAATCGCCTGTATTCAAGGGAAATACCGATATTAGGAAGCGTAGATTCTATAGAGAAGATAGTTCCTGACTCTTCTAGGAAGGATATGATAAAGGGAAGACAAAAAGCTATCTTTTGTGCCTATCTTTCTCGTGTAGGGAAGTCTTCTCTTCTTCGATAATCGAAAGGCAGTCCATGCAATCTTCTTAGCGGGTGTTCCGCTTTGTTCATCTTTGGATACACTTTTCAGGCAGTGATTGAATGCCTTCTTGTAGGGACTGTTGGGATTCTTTAATTCGCTCTGTCTTTTCTTTGTGAATTCGGTCTTGGCATCTCCTGGCTTGATGGAGCAGATCTGAATGGAATAGGGATACACTTCTGCTCTTAAGGCATCAAAGAGGACATCCATTCCTGCTTTGGAAGCGGAATAGAAGGCCTGGAAAGGAAGAGGAATCAAGGCACCGATAGAGGATGTGTTGATGATCTTTCCTCCGCCTTGCTTTCTCATATAAGGAAGGACTTCCTTTGCCATCAGAAAGGAACCGAAGAAGGTGACATCCATCTGTCTTTTCGCTTTCTCAATGCTAGTTTCCTCTATCGGAGAGAAGATTCCAAATCCGGCATTGTTCATCAGAACATCGATTCTTCCATATTTCTCTATGATATTGGTAACGACTCGATGGCAGTCTTCCTCTTTAGAGATATCACCTACTTGGTGATAGACCTTGTCCATCTGAAAATCATGCGTGGATAGTCCACAGACAATATCACCATTTCTCACAAAGAGCTTTGCCATCTCTAAGCCAAAGCCAGAGGACTCTCCTGTAATCAATACGACTCTTCCAGTTAACTTGTTTTTCATTCTATGACTTCCTTGGAATATACAAAGACAATTATAGAGAAGGAGAAAAAGAATTTCATCCCTCTTCTTTTTCACTTTTACCAATTCAGCCAGACAAGTTCTTTTTCAACAGCCCAAAAACTTTTCCCATCAAAGATTTTTTCTTTAAGCATTTTTTCTCGAAGCTCTTCTTCCGTAGCACCTTGTAATTCAAGGCATTGATAGTCGAAAGGTTTTCCACTGGAATCACATATATTTTCAAATCTTTCATTGTTGATGTTCTTTGCCATCCACTTCATTACTTTCAGATGCATATGATGCTCTTTGTCAAAGTAACCATCAAAAAAATAAATATGGTCCTGATAGAATAAGGTCGCGTCCGCGTTCCACCAACCCGTATCAAGAAACTGCTCAAGATTACCATTGATCATATCCTATATCCTCCAATAAATCCCTATATTTCGTTATAATTTCTTGAGTTATAAATTCAGCCGGCTGCCTATCAAGATGTGGCAAATAAATATGCATATGCCACACATTATCCAATCGATTTCCATCATTCAAATTCGGTTCTGGATGATATGCAATTTCGAGAATTGGTTCATGATCATCACCATAGATTCGCATGGCATGAAAAACACCATCGTTCTTTATCACATAAACTGCATTAGCAGAAAATGAATAATCTGGCATAGAATGATTATTTCCTTTTCCGCGCAATACCTGTTCACCATTTCTTAACGTTTCTACTATTTCATATTCATCATTCATAAAACGTCCGTTTTTTGCAACACTACCACGTGAAGCCATTTTATTTTTCCTCCTCATAAAAAGTTCCGTCCCAATTAAACAAGCGCATTTGATTGCGACTTCCCAATTGTTTTCTTCCGCCAAAAGTATCTTCATAAGCGACAATACAAACATCATTAGGTATTCCGTGCATTCTTTGCCCAACGCAAACTTGGCGTGAATTAGGGAATCTCCTTCTCAATTCATATAATCCATTAAGAAAAAGTTCCGAACATTTTTCGTTATTCGTCCCTAATGTTGATATAAAAAATGTTGAGCCATCGCGTAACCCCGCAAAGCAAATATCGTATGTATCTCTATCAACCCATCCAACTGTTGGATAAACTCTAATACCATAGCTTTGCAAAAATCGTCCAAACCACCTTGATTTCCCTACCGCTTGAATAATAGACCATTTATTCATTCCGGGATGCATACTAAAATCAAGAGAAGTCGCCGCATAATATCCAGATATCTTTTTTATGAATTTCAATGGGTTGTTGTATTCACTTTCTAGGAATTCATCATATAAAAAAGAATGAATGATTTTTCTCTCTTTATCCGAATCCTTTTCGGATAAATTATGTGGGTTAATTAGAAATAATTTATTTCCAATCAAGGATATAGGCAATTTCTCGTTTTCTATAAAAGGAATATCAAAAATATCCTTCTCCCAATTATCTGCTTCTGGGCGAACCACTTGTATATAAGTTTGATTATTGTATATCGGCATATAAAAACCCTCCAATATTTTCAGCCGTTGATATATAATCTAAAATGGTCAAGAGATTATATCTCAAGGTCTTAGTCAAGACGCTGGCGGGCGTTTTGACTTTTTTCATTTCATTTTTTGATTTTTCTATATCTAACATTCGCCGCAGAAAGAGAGACTCGATACCTTTTTCTAATTTCTTTTGGCGATAAGTTTAAACATTGTTCCAATGGCATTAGCAGTTCCATTGCAAATGTATCAGCTTGCCACTCAGGATTTGCATAAATCGGATGATTGAAACTAGTGTTATTTCGAGCAAAATTCATTAAATGAAGAACCCTATGCAAAACAAAATGTCCCAATTCATGTGCAATTGTAAAATGAGCCCGACAATATTTTTTATGTGACGCCTCATTATATACGGATTCTTTTATATATATGGTACCATTGATAATATCAGTTTTTGCTTCTTCAAATGGGCCAAACAAGTCACTGTCATCAGGCAAAATCATATAATTGAAATCATATTTTGAGAACCTAAGTGTCAGACAATCTAATGATTTCAACACGTCAACCGCTTTCTCGTCATCGAAGCCAAGAATTTCTCTCACAAAATGGGCGACATTTCTAATATATTCTGCACTTAATGGCTTTGCTATATTATTGTTCACTAATCTCACCTCCTAATATTTTCATAATTTTGTCGCAATCATCCGAAGACAAATCTTTAAGTTTTCTAGAAAGCATAAATGCTAGTTGCCTTTGTTCAATGAGTGCAGAATCAAGAGGTATTGCAATTTTATTTGCAGAATCAGCTACAGCTAATCGAAATGCCTTCCTCTGCTCATCATTAAGATGATACTCACAACATAATCTATCAATGAAATCAACAGGAACTTCTCTGACGCCATTTTCAATAGCAGATAAATAAGAAACAGAAATATTGAGTTTCTTTGACATCTTCGACAAGGTCTCACCCTTGTCAACACGGAGTTTCCTTAATTCTTTTCCAAAACTGGTAAGCATATGTTTTCCTCCCAAGATAATAATACGACAGTAAAACATATTTGTCCACAACTTTGTGTAATATTTTCACAAATGCAGTTGTTATGCATATTGAACAAGCAAGAGTCAAGAATTTAATAGCCTAAAGAAGTCCATATATTTTGAACAAATTTTGTTCGTATGTTTAATATTATTTTCTTTTCACCTGGTTTGTGTTATATTTTAGGTATCTATAGTCAAGGAGGTATACATTTCATGTTTGACTACAAAGGTAAAGTCGTTGTCATCACTGGCGCATCTTCCGGCCTTGGTAAACAGATGGCTGAAGGATTCGCAGAGCAGGGTGCTTCCTTAGCACTTCTTGCAAGAAGAGTCGACAGATTAGAGACTCTCAGCAAAGATCTCAAGGACAAATACGGAGTCGATGCCATCGCTGTCCGCTGTGACATCACAGACAATGCATCCATCGATGATGCTGTCAAAGCAGTCAAGGATCATTTCGGACATGCCGAAGTCTTAGTCAATGATGCTGGCGGAGAAAAGGGCACGGGAACCAAGGCATTGGATTACAAGGATGAAGACTGGCTCTTCACCTTGAACCTCGACCTCACCTCTGTCTTCCGTGTCTCACGCGCTTTCGGAAATCTCATGAAAGAGAACATCGAAAACAAGACACAGTCCTATGGAAGAATCATCAACATCGCTTCCATCTATGGACTTGTCGGAAATACAGCAATCCCGACTATCGCCTATCACACTTCAAAGGGCGCTGTTGTCAACTTCACCCGTGGCTTAGCCGCTGAGCTTGCCACTACTGGAATCACCGTCAACGCTATCTGCCCTGGCTATTTCTACACCGAACTTACTACTGCTACTCTCGATACGGATTACTTCCAGGCATTCGCCAAGCAGTCCGTTCCGATGCAGAGATACGGAAAAGAAGGAGAACTCAATTCCTGTGCCTGCTTCTTAGGTGCCAAAGAGTCCTCTTACGTCACCGGTCAGATCATTGCTGTCGATGGCGGCTACACCTGCATCTAAGTTCAAACCAATAGATAGCGGAGAGCAATCTTCGCTATTTTTATTGGAATGCTATATTGTCTAGATTAAATATTTCCTGAATGTATACATCATTTAGAACGTGAATTCATTCCATCATTTCTAATGAATGAATTTACTGATAGCCATTGCCATATTCCTTTTCTCTTTTGAAATACGTTCTATTTCTTCTCACTTTTTTGTTACAATAATTAAGATTTGAATGAATAAAAAAGAAGGAAACAGTATGGGAAATGGCAGCGTAACACAAAAGGATATCGCAGAGAGATTAGGAGTATCCATCAACACGGTTTCCCGTGCTTTAAGAGATTCTTCTGAGATTTCGGATGAACTGAAAAAGAAGATCAAAGATCTTGCGGATGAGATGGGATATATCCCCAATAGCGTTGCCAATTTCATGAGAGGCGGCAAAACCAATTTCGTTGGTATCGTTGTCAACTCTTTAACAAACCCATACTACACCCTCTGTTTGGACCGATTGGTTTCCCAGTTGAACAAATACGGATATTCTCCCTTCATTCTTGTCTCTGAGAACAACTTATTCGACTATAAGACATTGACCAAGCTGATTATGAATCATGTCTGCGCAGTCATCACCTTTTCAGAATTGGATACGAATGTCATCAATTACTTCAGAGGAAATGATATGCCAGTCATCTCTGTCGGCATCCCTCCACAGAGAGAGGATATCGATGCTGTTTTCGCTGATGATATTTCCTTTGGTCAGATAGCAGCAAATGAATTTCTGAAATCAAAAAGAAAGCATCCCTGTTATATCGGGACAGACCTGAAAGAAAGTTCTGATTTAAGAAAGGAGAAATTTTTCTCTATCCTGAAAGAAAACGATATAAAAGCAGATGAATACAGCGTCGTTTTCAAAGACAGACAAGATAAATCAAAGGAATTATTAGATGCCTTTATCAAGAACAAGAACGATTTCTTTTATTGCTATAACGATGAAATTGCATCCTTTGTCTCTGAGATATCAGAGGATAACGGCATCAAAGGCATCACCATTTACGGAGTGGACGGAACACCGAAATACCTACCTATCTGCCGTAAGTTCAATTCGATTGGATACTCTTTCAAGAGAATCGTGGAATTGGTGATTCAGATTCTATTTGAAAAGCTGAAAGGTGACAGAAAAGTATACCAGATCAAGTATGAACCTTATCTGGTATATGAGAAGAAATAGTCTTTTGACCTGAAATTTCATGAAAATAAGGCGTTTTTTTATAAAGTCAAAATTTAGATAAAAATTTTAAAAAATTCTTTACGTTAACGCTAACGTAGAGTATATTTTCATTGTAAGCGTTTGCAAATGCCGTTTATTTCTACTTCTGAAAGGAGGTCTGAACAGGTGAAAGATTGGTTGAAATACACTTTCTTAAGCTTCTTCTCTTATAAGAGAGCCAACGAAAGCAAAAAACGTTCCTTCTTTTCTTCCTTTTTATGTTTTGCCATTGCAATTATCTGTTTTATGTTCTGTTTCTACTTCGGATATCAGGCATCCTTCTCCTCGTACTACCGAAAATCAACGACCTATCAAAATTTCCTCTATTCCGCTTTCACAGGAGAGAATTCCGTACAGATCAAGTTAGAGAACGGAATCTTCTACTCTTCTATGTCCTCCGACTTCAGAAAAGAACTGACTGTAGAAGCAAAGGATGACAACTATAGAAAAGATGGGTATGAGCTTGTCATCGATACAAGGGATTCCAAGACGAATTACAACGACTTCACTCTTTCCTACTCGAAAGGAAAGGAAGAGGAGAAGACGACAATCACCTATGAGGATTATCTAAAACTCGACTCTGCCGTCCAAGCTAGCTACACCATGGAAGTCACCTATTCTTCTCATTCCTTGGAACTGACAGACGATAAAATTCAATCCTATCTGGATCACCTTCTCACTTCAACGGATCAGAATATCCTATCCGAGACAAAGAAGTTGTTCGTCGATGACAAGGTTCCAAAAGAAAACTACTGTTCCCTATACGAGCTATACTGCAAAACCTATTACCCTTCCTTCTCATCAATTGAGAAATATGGTTCTGTCCCTATGATGAGAACCTACTACATCAACAACTATCTTGGGACAGATACAAGCGGAAAGAGAAAAAGCAATCAGTTCCTAGTGATACTGGATGACTCCCTCTTCACCTACTTCTTAGATGAGAAGGGAAATTCCCACAATATCGTAGGGTACATGAAAGACCAGTCTTTCCTTCTATCGAATCAAAGTCTAAGCATAGAATATGGAAAAAAGAACGTGGATTCCTTCATCTCTCTAGCCTTCAAAGCCAATAAGAACATCACCTTGTTCAACTATCTTGTCTACACCTTGAGGATGGCAGTCTTCCTCATCATCGGATGGTTAGCACTTTCTATCATCTTCTCTATCATCGGAACCATACTGAAAGATCCCTTCCTTAGAAATTATTTCCGCATGCTGAACCTCTCTGCTCTCTTCTTCCTGTTCAGCGGAGTGGTTGCATCCATCTTAGCCTTTGCACTATCCTTCCTTCTTCCAACAGGAATCATCTACTATCTCTCCATCAGTTTCATCCTAGCTACGATATTCACAAGAACCATACTTCAAATTATTCATGTTCATCATCAAAGCGGTGAACAAGAAAACAATCCTCAAAAAGATACAGGAGATCATTTATGAAAAACAATCATGTCAGATCATTACTCATCCTACCTCTGTTATGCGCTAGCATGACAGCCTGTGGAGATAAGAGTGTCACAGTCACGGAGCTAAGTTTCTACCAGGGTCAGAATAAAGATAGCGACGGAAACGCCATTTATAACGAGAACCTCTTCTATACCAATGAGACACAGTATGGAGGACCCGATCCCTTTGTCTTAGATGACACTGCTAGAAGCGGATACTATTACGTCTATTACACTGACAACACCTTAGGTGCATACAGAAGCAAAGACCTCTTCCATTGGGAAGGAGCCGGAAATGTATTCATCCGCGGAGATATGACAGAAGAGGAAAGAAATTCTGTCAACAGCAATCTTTGGGCATCTGAAGTCATCTATGACGAAGAATCCAAACTCTATTACATGTTCTTCTCCGCCAGTCCAAAGAAAGCTGAGATCACCGGACACGGTGTCGTTCAGGAATATTCCAACGAATACAACATGTATGTCGCAACTAGCAGTTCTCCAACCGGTTCCTTCAAATTAGTCGACTTCACTGATAAGAGCGTCATGGGCGAGAATGTCCACACATTCAATACAAAAACCGACATCGAATTAACAAAGGAGCAGGTCGATTCCGGTGATTATGCTTATACGGAAGAAAGCGGAACCTATTATCTTGCCGCTTATCCGCAATATTATGCAAAATACTGTCTTTTCTCTCCTGACATCTTCTCCAAAGTCATAAGAAAAAACGGAACTCTTGTCAATGAGACCGCAACAGCAAAGTACTTCTTTACAATTGATCCCTCCCCTTATGTCGATCCTGACACTGGAAAAAAGTACCTGTATTTCAAGATTGAAGCCTACAACAACGCACAGAACATCATGATTGGCGTTGAAATGGAAAATTGGCTGACTCCAAAGTGGGAAACCGCAAAATACTTAGGAGTCAACTCCTACTATACCGTAGAAGATTGGAAGAAATCACTAGCCGGAGAGGAAGTCGACCACGTCAGTTATGAACAGACCACGACCACCGAAGGCCCCTTCATGATCAAGCATGGTAACAAATACTATCTGACCTATTCCTTCAACGACTATGGCACTTCCGCCTATTCTGTGGCTACCATGGTCAGCGATTCCCCCTTGGGAGATTTCAGAAAGTTAAGAGAAGAGGAAGGCGGACTTCTCCTTTGTTCCTCCTACTTAGAGAGCAAGACCATCTCCGGTGCCGGCCATCATTCCTTCATGGAAAAGGATGGAAAGCTCTACATCATCTATCACCGCCACAGAAACTTCAACGCAGGCGGCGGTGATAGATACACGGCAATTGATGAAATCAAATGGATCGATGTAAAGGACATCGACGGAAATAATCTGACCATCCCTTACACCAATGGACCGACAGACTCCATCCAGCCACTTCCAGAATATATCTCCGGTTACCGCAATGTAGCAGAAGAGGCAACAGTCACATCCGATAATCCAGACTGTAATCCTTCCTACACAAACGATGGTCTCTTATCTGTCTATAAGACAGCGGATGAGACCTTCATGAGCTACATCAAGGAGACAAAGATTCAGAAGGAGACGACTTTCACCTATACCTTCGATAATCCGGTGGATGTGAGAAGTGTCTTGGTCTATAACTCCGCCTACGAAAGCGATACCTTCCGCAAAATCTCCAAGATTGAATTAGCCATTGTCGATGGCGACAAGACAGTCACCAAAGAGATGAAAGACATTCAGTTCGACTTTGAAGAAAATGGACTTCTCTACGATGGCAACGTAGATTACGTCAAATCCGGTGCCTTCGCCTATGCCGAATTCTACGATCAGAAAGTGACATCCGTCAAAGTGACGATGGATATCCCAGAGGGACAGGAACAGGTCGGCATCTCTGAGATCCGAATCTTAGGAAAGTAAAGGAGAAAAGCAATGAAATCCAATATCAGAAAATCCATCCTTCTCTCCGCCCTTGTCTTATCTTTGGCCGGATGCGGAAAGACAAATGTAATCTATATCGAAGATGATAACCCATACACCTTCCAAAACCCCGAAAACACGAAACATGCTGTCGATTCCGATATGACAATCGATGGCGAGTTCAATGAAGAGCGTTGGAAGAATGCCAAATGGCTCAACGGAGTTGATCAGATCAGCAAGACACAGTACGCCGATATCCGTCTTGCCACTAGCTTCTCCGACTTAGGAATCTATTTCGGACTGGAAGTCAACGAACACGGCACCAACATTTACGTCAACCATGATAGAGCCAGTTACTTCAATTCCTGCATTGAGATGTATATGGCATCCTCGACGATGAAGCCATATGACAGAAGATGCATGGAAATCGATTTTCTCGCCGATGGCACCTATTCCTTAAGAGAGTATTTCAACGACAACGGAACCTGGAGCACCGTCTACGCTCCTGATTCCTATCTTCCCATCACTGCCAGCAAAACAATAGGAGGTGAAGTCAATACCGCTATGTGCACTGGCTACGCGTATGAGGTCTTCTTCCCCTATGAATTCTTGGATCTCTGCGGATATGATGTCAGCGACAAAGAGAACTTTGAGCTTGCCATCGATCCGGTTCACATCACCTCGTTCAGCTATAGCGGAACCGATCTGAATGAAGACAGACTCTGGTCTGACTGGTCCAAGAATTACATCTCAACCCAGTGGCTTACCCCGAGCAGCTGGTTCTTCTTCGGAAAGGCCGGATACTGCTGTTACACCTATGACATCAAATACGAAGGAACCGGAAAAGGAGTCATCAAAGAAAAGAACGGCATCACAGAGATTATGAAGAACCACACAGGAAACTTCATCATCACCCCCATCAATGATTCTACTTTGAAGAAGCTAACCTTCAATAGCGTCGATGTAACGGACAAGGTCGTGTGGTCCAATGGAATCGGTTCTATCGCATTACTGTTCACTCAAGACAGTGAGATTGTCGCAACATTCGAATAGATAATTACTAAAAATCATAAACAATCATAATAAAAAAGGAGAAAATGTTATGAAAAAGACTACAAAGACGTTACTACTTCTCACCGCCATTGTCAGTTTGGTCGGCTGTGGAAATGACACAGTTACCGAAACTGGAGGAACTTCCTCCAAAGGAACGGAGACGACAGAGACTTCTTCTACCGAAACCGGAAAGAAGAGTGAGACTCATGTTCACACCTTCACTGGTTCCTGGAAGCATGATAACAGCAAGCACTGGAAGGAATGTGACGCGAACGACGGCGAAAAAGCAGAGGAAGCCGATCACGTCTATTCCGCTAATGGACACATCTGTGATGTCTGCGGATATGACCTTTACGAAGGAAAAGGGACCTTCACGGGAGCAATCAAGCTTCACAAATTAGGAGCCTATGCTACAGATTATACAGATATCATCATCACTGCCGATGATGAGAATGTCCTCATCACCAATAATGGTGACGGAACCTACAAAATCGAAAACTGTGAATTGGAGAAGGCCATCATATTGACCTTTGCAAAAGAAGGTTACCTCTCCTCCACAAAGACCATCATGGCAGATAGCACGGAAGCCGTTGCACTGAAGGATGTCACTCTGGAATACGAAAGATTCGTCCGTGACTTAAAGACCACCTGGGATGCTGACTTGATGGACTATTCTCACGTCAACGATGAAGATCCCTATTTAGGATTCAAATGCAGTGAAGGCGGCAAGACTTTGATCGCCAATACCGCTGACCAGTACAATGACGTCTATGCCACATGGACTGCAAAGAAGAATGGAATCTCCACCTGCACTCAGCGTAATCAGGGCATCTATCTCTTATTCCCGAGCGCAAAGAAGATTGCTCCGATTCAGCTCAATGGCGACAACTATAATTTCGAAAGGATGCCAAACTTTTGGGGATATGATTCCGGAGCGGATACCATTCAGTACGAAAACGTCTTCAACGAATGGGGCGGGTACACATTGAACGAAGAAGAACAGGCTTCCTATAACAGTGCAGATGGTTTGAAGATTGGTATGCTCCGCAAAGGAAGCGTGATGCACATGATTGTAAACGGAAGAGTCGTTGCCGACATCAATCTTCCCAGCGAGCTTGCCGAGGAAGAATGCAAAGTCGGCTATTATGTCTTCGACTGCGCCAATACTGAGACCGGTTATGTCGAATTCCACTTCGATATCTCTTCCGACTATAAGGATATGGTTGCCACGATCAACACCAGCGCAAATGACACTACTTTAGGAACCATCACCAATAAAAATGCCGAGACTCTTGTCGGAACCAAAACAGACATCGAAATCACTCCGAACGAGAATGTAACAGTCTCCGCTATCACAAACAACGGAAAAGATGTTCTTTCCGATTATGCAGATGGTCACCTGAAGACAATAGCCTACGCAACCAATGACATCGTTGTCACCTATGCCGCTAAGACATACGGTGCTTTGAATGCTGCCTTGCAGGGTGTTGAATTTGACGGACTGAAGAAACACGCCTTTGAAGATGGCACAAAGGTCACCTTGAAGAGCAATACAAACACCATTGAAGCAACAGTCTCTGATGGAAAAATCAATGTCAGCAAGATTGAGACAGGAACCTATACCGCTTCCTTGTCAGTGAATACGGATTACTGCATCTCCGATGAAATCGTCATCGAAGACAATAAGACCTATTCCACAACGATTGAGATGTCTGAAGATGCCTTAAAGACACATTTAGTCGATTGGAACCACGGAATGGACAATTCCAATCTGAAGAACGGCACCTTCTCTCACAACAACGGCTGCCTCTTAGTCAGTACAAAGAAGATGTATACAAAAGGTGCCATCACGACAGTGCTGAATCAGGGTGTCTCACTCGAGCAGCAGGCAATCGGCGCCAGAATCAAGACAGGAGACAACTCTTACAGTATCATCTCTGCCCGTGATGAAAGAGGAACGAAGATCCAGTTCTCTGCTGATACTTTGAACTGGCATGTCAACACTGCCGGTGGCGGAGAGAGTCAAAGCACATTAGATGGTTGGGATTGGGGAGACTTATTAAGCTATTCCGAAGATAACGATAACGAATCTTGGGCTAGCAGAACCACCATGACTACCGATGAACTGAAGGCCTTTGCTGCAACGGCAAAACCGAAGAGAGAAAACGGAACACTCACGATGAGCTTTGTCCGAGATGGTGTTAACGTTTACTTGTTCGTCGATGATACTTGCCTTGCCAAGCGAACCTTGGACAGTTCCTATGAGAATACAGAGATGGAATTCATCTATGCCGCTGCCGGATTAAGCGGTGATGACGTTTACAGAGATTTCTCCCTCACCTTCACTTCCGATATTTCTTCCTATTTGGCGAAAGTCGCTGACTAAATCTGAGATGTCTGCAAAGGAGAAGGATACCCCCCTTTCTCCTTTGCTTTTATGAAAAAGAGGTTAACTTATGGACTTAAAGAATTTATCTACAATAGAAAAAGCAAAACTGGTTATGGGTGCCGATTTTTGGTGCAATGAGACGTTAGGCGGAAGAGTCTACAAGTTCGTTGTTTCCGATGGCCCTGTCGGATTAAGACAACCGACAAACAGAAACACAACCGAACAGACCGCTGACATCACAATCCACTCCATTGCCTATCCCTCCATTCAGGTTCTTTCTCAGACTTGGAACAGGGAGATTGCAAAATTGATGGGTAAATCAATTGCCAACGACTGTATCGAACAGAATGTTGATGTCATATTAGGTCCTGGAGTCAACATCAAGCGAAATCCTCTCAACGGAAGAAACTTCGAATACTTCTCCGAAGATCCTTATCTTGCCGGAACGATGGCAAGAGAATACATCTATGGCGTTCAGGAGATGAATGTCGGAACCTGTCTGAAGCACTATTGCTGCAACAACAGCGAGTTCTCCAGACACTGGGCTTCCATGGAAGTCGATGAAAGGACGTTAAGAGAGATTTATCTCAAACCATTCCAGATTGCCTGTGAGGCAAAGCCATGGTCTATCATGTGCTCCTATAACCTTGTCAACGGAAGAAGGATGAGCGAGAACGGAAAACTCTATGATATTCTGAAGAATGAGTTTGGATTCTCTGGCATGATCATCTCGGATTGGAGCGCTGTCAAAAATCCGGAAGCATCCATGAATGCGGGTTTAAGTCTGGAGATGCCTTATGAACAATCTCATCATGATGAGATGATGGAAAAGGCAGAGAAAGGTTTGCTCGACCCTGAGAAGCTTGATAAAGCAGCAGATGAGGTCCTCCAGTTTGCCCAAAGATGCGAATCCACGAAAAAGATCCGCAAGATGGATATGTCGATTGAAGAAAGACGGGAAGCATCGAAGAGGATTGCTCAAGAAGGCATCGTCTTATTGAAGAACGAGAATCATATTCTTCCTATCAGAAAAGGAAGCAAAGTCGCAGTGACCGGTGCACCGGCAAAGGAATATTACTTCGGAGATGGCTCCGCCCATGTCGTACCAGAATCCGAACCGATCACTCTGACTGATGCCTTGAACGAAGTGAATGTCCATGCAAAATACTACGATTCCATCTGGACGAAGAAGAGCTTCAAAGTGAATGTCAGCCGTGTCTCCGAAGGCTTAAATGGAGCCTTAGAATCCGATTATACGGTGTTGACTGTTGGAAATGACAACGAGTGTGAAGCCGAAGCCTATGACAGAGCGATGATGAAACTGACCAACGAAGAAGAGATTGTCATTCATCACTTCGCCAAAGTCACCGATAAGCTAATCGTTGTCATTGAAGCCGGCTCTCCTATCGACATGTCCAACTGGATTGACGAAGTAGCTGCTGTAGTCTATATGGGATATGGAGGTCAGCTAGGACATAAGGCCCTTTCCGAAATCTTGGTCGGAGACATCAATCCAAGCGGAAAATTGTCCGAGACCTTTCCTCTTCACTTAGAGGATACTCCTTCCTATAACACGTACCACGACGGACTTGTCATGGTCTACAGTGAAGGGCTGAATGTCGGATACCGTTATTATGAGACCTTCAATAAGCCCGTTCTATTCCCGTTCGGATATGGATTGAGCTATTCCGAATTCGAATATTCTGCTCTCGAAATAGAAGAGCAGGACGATGGATATCTAGTCACCTTCGATATTGAAAACACATCGGATGTCGACGGGAAAGAAATTGCAGAGCTTTACGTCCGTGAGTTGGTTCCGGAAGTCTATCGTCCGAAATTCGAATTGAAGGATTATACGAAAGTAGCAATCAAAGCGCATGAAAAGACGCATGTCGTGATGAAACTGAAGAGAAACGCATTCAGTTACTATTCTGTCGCATACGATAGCGATAGAATAAAGCCAGGCATATTTGAAATCATGATCGGCAAAAACGCCCATGATATCGTCTTGACCAAAAAGGTCCTTGTTAAATAATCGGAGGTATATCTTATGAATATCAAAAAAACAGTCATTGTCTTATCCTTGCTGACTTTGCTTACTGGATGTGGAGGTAACACAGGAGATAATAACGATAGTTCTTCCGCCGGAACGACGACGATCAAGTTCCTCGTCGACGGAAATAGCACTTCCTCTCCTGCCTGGAAGGAATTGGTGGAAGCCTATAACAATGGGCAGGGAAAAGAGGACAAGGTCAAGGTTGTCATCGATAAGATTACCAAAGGTTCTTCCGAGAACTGCAAGAATGAATTCATCAAATCTTCCAATTACGCAAACAATGTTGTCTGCGTCTCGGAAAAGGTCTTCCATACCTACGCCATTCAGAAAGACAGCAAGAAGTGCCCCAACGGCTACTTCCTCGACTTGTCAAAATACGCAGAGGCTGATAGTGACTATCAGAACAACAAGATCTCATCCACTGCCAAAAACTGGATGAAGATGACCTATTCTACCGATTTATCCTCCTCGAAGCATATCGTTGGTCCAAACGAAAATGTTTTAGGTGTCCCCTATGCAGCCGATCCTCAGATGACCTACTACAACAAAAATGCCTTAGAGCAGGAGAAAGTGAATGTTATCTCTGTCAGTGAAGAGAACTTAGCCGCCTATAACGAAAAAAACAATTCCTCTTATCTTCCGCACGGATATGCGGAATACAAAGTCGCACCTCAGGAAGGTCTGACCGCTTCGACAAACTTAGCCGGTGAGACAGTCTACAAAGTATTCAATCGACTGATTCCGATGAACTGGGAAGAGACTCGCTATGTCTTTAAGATGTTCACCAAGTCCTATAACTCCTCCTCTCTGACCAATTACGGATTCATCTCGGAATACTGGTTCAACTATGGATGGTCTGTCGGTGGTGACTGCATGGGCTATAACGGAAAAGACTATGACTTCACCCTTGTCGACAAGAGTGCAAACTACCTTGTCACCAAAGATGGTGTCACAGTAAACGGAAACACATATAACAAGGGCGATATTGTCCGTTATGAGGACAAAGTCAATCAGAGCAACATCACCAACATCGAGGGCCTTCACGCCATCGCCTCTCAGTACGATGCCGTCAAGCAGTACGTCTCTCTTCAGGTCAATACCAACGCTCTGGTTGATAACGACAACAGCTATGGATATGGTATCGCTGATCCGGACGTCGGCTCTGCACAGAACGCCATCAAATCAGATCAGGTCGCCTTCATTCGCTCTGATTACAACGCACTAAGCGAAATCACCTCCGGCTCCAACGGTTCCAAGTTGGAGCTCTGCGTTCCGGAGCAGTACCGCGTCTATAAAGGCGGAAGCACCTATCAGAAAGGCGGAAACAATGGTTTCAGCAACGAATATCTCAAAGTCATCGGCGAAAGCTATGACGGAACCACCTACACTGGTGAACTAGAAGAGGAAAACGAAACTCCGATTGTCGGAAAGAAAACCGACTGCGGATACTTCTATTCCTTGGTTGTCCCTGCCTGCTCCGATCCGAACAAGTATCAGGCCAGCTGGGATTTCATCAGCTGGGTATCCTCCACAGAAGGTCAGGGCTATATTGCAAAGACGAGCACTGTCATGCCACTTGACAGCGACGTCTTAAAAAGCGATGCCTTCCTTAATCAGACGTTCAACAACCGCAAATTGGATCTGAATACATTTGCCAGTGTGGCAGACGACTTGTCCATGGGCGACTGGGGTTACTTCGAAAGCGGTGAATGGGTTACCCGTTGGGCCAATAACTTCAATCAGAAGGTCCGTTACGGCACACAGACTCTTTCTGAATTCGAAAGCCAGAATGCCAGTGTTGCCAAAGAAGACCTCAACGGCATGAAAATCATCATAAAAGGAATTCGTTGATCATGTCTAGCATGATAAGAATACAAGAGGCGGAGTGCAACACTCCGCCTATGCCGGTTAAAAGGAAAAAGAAAAGAAAGCCGATTGAATATCTCTGCCTTATTATCGCCTGCATTCCGCTTATCGGATATATCATCTTCAACGCATTTCCTGTTATCATCTCCTTCATCGGCATGTTCGTCGAAATGGAGTCAAACGACATCACCTCAATGCAGTGGAACAACTTCCAGAACTTTTTCGAAGTCATGAAGGATCCTGTCTTCTGGAAATCCTGGGGTATCACGTTCTGGCTTGCCAGTGCACAACTGATCACTTTGACTATCGCACTTGTCATCTCTGTCCTTTTGGAACAAAAGACAAAGGGCTCAAAAGCATTCCAGGTTCTCTTCTTCATCCCTTATATCTGTTCTAGCGTTGCTATTGCTGTCATGTGGTCTTGGATCTTCGATAAGAACGGTATCATCAACTCTATCTTCCATACATCGGTCAACTGGCTGAACAATAACGACAATCCGTATACTTTGACTTGGGCTGTCTTCATCACGATATTATGGCAGGCTCCAAGTTATGGTATCGTCATGTTCAAAGCCGCTTTAAAAAACGTCAATCCCTCCTTATATGAAGCCGCAAGCATCGATGGCGCCAACGGTTTCCAGAAATTCTGGCTTGTCACATTTCCGGGAATCAAAGCAGTTACGCTCTTCTTGCTCTTGGCTGGCATCACGACCGGTCTTGCAACCTTTGATGCTGTCACGGTCTTAGCACCGATTCAGTGGACGGGTGTCGCTGGTCCTGACAATGCTGGTCTTACGATTTCCTACTACATCTACGTCACTGGCGTTCAGAACTTTGATATGCCCAATGCATCGGTCATGAGCTGGTGTTTGTTCATCGTCAACTTCCTGCTTTCCTTCTTTGTCATCCGTGCCCGTAACAAAGCATCTGCGGAGGCTTGATCATGAAAGAAAATATCCTTATCAATCAAAATCAAGATATCGAGTCCAACGGAACAAGACAACTTCACAAAAAGAAGAAAAAGTTTCCAATCGGAAGATTTTTTATGTATTTGGTTCTTGTCATCTACACGCTTTGGATTCTAATGCCTTTTTTAGTCATCTTAGTCACTTCCTTTGTCTCCAGTGAGGAGTACGCAGACAGCAATCATTACATCTGGTTCACGCTGAGTCCTTCCTTGGAAGGATACTCCAAAATATTCTTAGAGGATCCCTATAAGACAGGTGCTCTTCCATCCTTATTGATGTCTTTTATCAATTCCATGTGGATCTCTATCCTTCCGATGCTTGTCGGGCTTTTTGTCTCCACCCTTGTCGCCTATGTCTTCTCAAAGACAAAATTCCCAGGAAAGAATTTCCTTTTCCTGGCTACGGTCATGACGATGTTCATCCCTTTGGGCGCCTTCGGCTTTGTCAGCTATATGTTCTATCAGGCCTTAGGATGGACAGAAGGATTCAAATCCGTCCTTCCTCTGATTGTTCCTGGATTATTTGGAAGTGCATCGACCGTCTTCTTCTTACGTCCTTACATCGACGGAGTCAATGGAGAGACCATCGAAGCCGCCAAGATCGATGGCATGGGTTTCTGGCAGATCTTCTTCCGCGTCATTCTCCCTCTTAGCAAACCAGCGCTCATCGCTCAGTTCATATTCGGCTTTGTCGGAGGATACAACAACTATTCGGGCGCTCTTCTCTATCTTGGAACCAACGATTCCTCCCTATGGACATTGCAGTTAACCTTGCAGAGACTGATCAGCTATAACGCTGACACGAGCTATTCCTATAACGTCAACTGTGCAACGGCCTTGATGAGTATGATTCCTTTGATCATTGTCTATCTCTGCTGTCAGAAGTTTTTCATCGAAGGCATCTCCTTCGGAGGAGGAAAAGAATAATGAAAATCAATCCTGAATATCCACGTCCGACTTTAGTCCGTTCCTCTTTTGTCTCTTTGAACGGAGAATGGGACTTCAAGGATGAATGGACCAATGGCGTAGAATACCCAAAAGACGCAAAGAAAATCCTTGTTCCTTTTTCGCCAGAAACGAAAGTAAGTGGAATCGGTATTGTCGAGCAGTCAAAGTTCTTCACCTACGGAAAGAGATTCACTTACCATAAAAAGAAGGGGAAACATCTTCTCCTACACTTTGAGGGAGTCGATTACATCGCTGCCCTTTACATCAACAACACCTTTGTTTCGATGCATACCGGCGCCTATGACCGATTCACTACAGATATCACAAAGTATGTAAAGAACGGAGAAAACGAAATCGTTCTCTCTGTCTATGATGATGATTCCCGTTTCCAGGTGCGTGGAAAACAAAGATGGGAGAACCATGTCTATGGTTGCTTCTATGTTCCTACTTCCGGCATCTTCAAGCCTGTCTGGATGGAAGAAGTCTCCTCCGCTTATATCTCTTCCCTCTCTATCCGTACAACAAAGGAGAATGCATCTGTTGTTGTCTCATTAAAAGGGAGGCATACGGACGGAGCAAAATTATCCGTCACTGTCTTCGACAAAGAGAAAAATGAGGTCTATCACATCAGCAAGAGAGTAAAGTCCTCTTTGGATAGCATCAAGATGAATATCGTCTTTGATGATATTCATCCCTGGGATATCTCTGACCCCTATCTCTACGACTTGTCTCTGTCTTTTTCTGACAAGAATATCGAAGTGGACAATGTCTCCTCCTATATCGGATTCCGAACGATAGAAAGCAAAGGAGATCACATCTATCTCAACGGAAAGGACCTTTTTCTGAAGATGGTCTTAGACCAGGGCTACTTCAAGGATTCCGGTCTGACTGCAAAAGGAAAAAAGGAATTAGAGAAGGACGTCTCTCTCATCAAGAAGATGGGATTCAACGGCGTAAGAAAGCATCAAAAAATCGAAGACGAGAGATTCTATACGCTCTGCGATGAATATGGTCTTCTGTGCTTCTTGGAGATGCCTAGCATGTACACCTATTCCGAAGAAGGAGCCGCCTCATTCATCAAGCAATGGATGAAGATCATCCAAGAGCACGACCATCATCCTTCCATCATGGCCTATGTTCCGTTCAATGAGACTTGGGGCATCAACGATTTAGAATATATTCAGAGAAAAGACATTCAGGCTTTTGTCAATCACGTTGTCGATATCACAAAGAAATATGATAATACCCGCTTTGTCATCTCCGATGATGGCTGGGAACATACAAAGAGTGACATCCTTACCCTTCACGAATATGTTCAGGATGCCAAGACTTTCAAAGAAAACTACTCCTGTGAGCAGGCGACAACAGCAAGTCCAATCCATTACAGGCGTCCTTATGCTCCCGGATACAAGTATGGCGGTCAGCCGATTGTCTTCTCCGAATTCGGTGGTGCATCCTTCAAAAAAGACGCGACAGGAGAAGCCTGGGGATACGGAACCATCAACAATGCGGAAGAATATCTCTTCGGTATCAAAAGCCTGATCGATATGCTTCATTCTTTACCTTATTGCAGGGGTTACTGCTATACCCAGCTAACCGATGTCGAACAGGAAGTCAATGGCCTTCTTTACATCGACAGAACGCCAAAGGCTGATATCGAAAAAATTCGTTCCATCATAGAACACGGAGGAAAATAAAATGGCTAGCGTAACATTAAAACACGTTTCCAAAATATATCCTAGAAAGCCAAAGAGATCACATAAGAAAGATGCTCCTATCAATAATGAGACCTTATATGCTGTCAACGATTTCAATTTAGAGATCAAAGATGGTGAATTCATCGTCTTTGTCGGCCCTTCTGGATGTGGCAAATCCACAACGCTGAGAATGATTGCAGGATTAGAGGAGATCAGCGATGGTGAAATCTATATTGGAGACACTCTTGTCAATGATATAGAGCCGAAAGACCGTGATATTGCCATGGTCTTCCAAAACTATGCTCTCTACCCCCATATGACCGTCTACGAAAACATCTCTTTAGGTCTGAAACTCAGAAAGATTCCAGACATCAAGAAAGACAAAAACGGAAATCCGGTCTTAGACAAAGATGGCAAGGAAATCCCCGTCATGCGCCATTATACCAAAGAAGAGATCGACGAGAAGGTGATGGCCGCAGCAAACGCACTGGATATCGTGTCTCTTCTTGACCGAAAGCCAAAGGAGATGTCCGGTGGACAGAGACAGCGCGTTGCCTTAGGACGCTGCATGGTAAGAAATCCGAAAGCCTTCCTTCTCGATGAACCTCTTTCCAATCTCGATGCCAAACTTAGATCTTCGATGCGTGTGGAAATCGCAGGTCTTCACAAAAAATTAGGAGCCACCTTTATCTATGTCACGCACGATCAGGTCGAAGCGATGACAATGGGTGACCGTATCGTAGTCATGAAGAAGGGTGTCATACAGCAGGTGGACACGCCGAACAATCTCTTTGATTATCCGATCAATGTCTTTGTCGCTGGATTCATCGGAACACCTCAGATGAATCTCTTCAAGGCCAAGATGGCTAAAATCAATGAAGAAGATGTCGCCTTTACTCTTCTTAACGGGGACAGACACGTCTCTAAGATCAATGACTTAAGAAAAATTCATCCTGACTACCTGGACGGAAATGAGCATGATATCATCTTAGGCATCCGCGGAGAGCATATTTCCATTGTCGAAAACGGAGGAATTCCTTTCAAAGTCTCAATGGTTGAAGTCTTGGGAAGTTCCGCACACGTCTTCGGCTATATCAGCAAAGATGATGTGAATGATATCGACAATCAGATCATAGTCAAGACGAATTACCGTGTGAATTATAACCCCGGTGACGAGATTAAGATTCTCTTCCAGGACAAGAGCATTCACCTCTTTGATGCCAAGACTGAAAAGACAATTTTCATCGACCGATAATATCTATGCTCCTCGACTTGAGAAATGAGAAACACATCGATCAGAAGACGATTCAGTCTGTCTTGGATGAAGCAAAGAACCATCCAAATTCTACCATTATCCTTCCTCCTAAAACCTATCTCCTGACAAGTGAGATTGCTCGGAAGACAATGAAGGATGTGATCAGCGGGAAATATGGTGACAATCCTGAGTCCACCATGTTCAAAGCGGATTTCCCCTATACGATAGGATTGGATTTCACCGGACACAATGGAACGACTTTTGAAGCCTATGGCTCCACTTTTCTGGTGGACGGGTTTATGGAGCCGATAGCAATCAACAATGCGAAGAATGTGACACTGAAAGGATTTGTAATCGATCATCTTCGTAAGCCGTACAGCAAAGGAATCATCGAAAGATATGAAGTCACAGATCCTTCAGCAGGAAACGGATACATTCTAGTCCGTTTCGGAGATTCTTACCCTGTCAACGAGAATACAATTTTGCCTCGCTACTGTGTCTATGATTTTCACACCCAACGATTCCAAATGGACATGTGGATGACAAAAAGAGAATACTTAGGCGATGAGGTCTTTCGTTTCCATATGACGCACATGTCAAAAGAAAGCCTTATCGGACAGGAATTCTATATCTGGCATTCCTATCATTCCCGTCCTGCCATAATGATTGATGAATCGATAAACACCACGTTAGAGAATGTTTCCATCCATTCCCAGCCAGGCATGGGAATCGTTGCTCATCACTGTGACAACATTCTTTTGGAGAGACTTCATGTAATACCATCCCATGGTGAAAACATGTCTACCAATACCGATGCCACTCACTTTGTATCCTGCAAAGGGAATCTCATCTTCCGAGGCTGTGCATTTCAAGGACACGGAGATGACGCAACCAATATCCATACCTTTTACCACGATTTTACGGTATTGGAAGCAAACAAGATCAAAGGACGGGTAACGGTTCCGACCCATTCTTTGAAGTTGGACTATCCGGATATCGGAGATGAGATGCAGCTAGTCGATAAAGACACTCTAGAACCGAAAGGAACATTCCGAGTTTTGAATATTGAGAAGACAAAAGACGATTACATTGCGACATTGGATTCTCCTATTGCAAAGAAAAAAGAGAAGATCTGCTATTTGGCGAATCTTACTCGCTCTCCCTCGGCTGTCTTTGATAACTGTACCTTTCGAAACCATTGGGCACGTTCTGTCCTATTGAAATGCAGAAACGCACTCATTCAGAACTGTCTCTTCCAGAGTTCTGCCATTCAGGCCATACATATCGCACCGGAAGCGGCATGGCATGAAGGGATTACCTGTGAGAACATCACGATAAAGAACAATCGTTTTGTCGATTGTGGAATCGCTGGCCACTCTTCTGTGGGTGGCATCAAAGTCGAAGTATCTGCCAAGCATCCAATCGGTCAGCTTCAGAAGCATATCCGAATCGAGAACAACATTTTTGACCTACCCAAGTCTATGTATGCAATCTCTATTTCCAATGCTGAGGATGTTATAGTGAAAGGCAATCGATATATTCAATGTAAGAATGATATTCAAATATCAGATTGTGCTTCAATTAAAATAGAAGACTTAGAAGATGAGTAGGTAATAGGTCGGATAGGATATTCCTACCTAATTCTCGTAATGTAACCTCTTTTTTGGTAAGATAGTAGCATACATTGTAGAAAGGAAAGATGATTATGGCAATCACAGCTGAAAAGAATCTGTTTCGAATCGAGAATGAGCATTTCTCCTATGTGCTGTTTTTGGATGGGAATGGCTATCTTCGTCATGTCTATTATGGAGACAGAATCGATGACATCGATGTAGAAGCCATCTTCAATAACGGAAGCGACTGGTCTAGAGTCTACTACGATCCAAAGGATAAAAAAGAGCATCTCTTCGATGACAACTACATCGCTAAGACCTCACTGATGGAAGTAGCGACGAACGCCATCTTCGATAAGAGAGGTTCTACGGTCACATTAAAACAGAACGACGGCTCTTACTACACCAATTTCCTTTGTGAATCCTATCGTATCTATGATGGACTTCCAACACTGAAGAATATTCCTTTTGCAAAAGGAAAGAATGGCCAGTCATTGGAATTCAACTTGAAGGATGAACTATCCGGAATCGAGATGATTCTGACCTATTCCATTTTTGACGATACGGATATCATCATCCGCACAACAAAGTTTGTCAACAATACCGATAAGGATATCCATATCGATAGGATGATGTCATTGACTCTCGATATTCCAGATCATGACTATGACCTGCTTCATTTCCACGGAGACTGGTCTTTAGAGAGAAGATTGGAACGGACTCCGCTCCCTCATGGAACTACGGAAATCTCTTCGGATTACGGAAAGAGTTCCCACGTAGAGAATCCGTTCTGCATTCTTGCCAAGCATGACACAAATGACGATTACGGAGCCTGCTTCGGATTCAATCTGATCTGGAGCGGAAACTTCTCCTTCGAAGCGATTGTCGGACGTGTCTACGAGACAAGAGTCAACTACGGAATCAATGACAATAACTTCGAATACTTGCTCAAGGCAAAGGATGAAGTCGAGCTTCCGCAGGCTGTCTTCTCCTATTCCGGAACTGGTCTTAACCATTTGTCCCAGTCCTTCCACGACTTCATCCGCAAACATATCGTTCCGGAAAGAGCACATGGAAAATACAGAAGCATACTTTTCAATTCCTGGGAAGGATGCTATATGGATTTCAATACGGAAAGCATCATCGAATACATGAATGCTTCCAAAGAGATCGGAGCGGAATTATTCGTCCTGGATGATGGATGGTTCGGTCATAGAGATAACGATGCCTGCTCGTTAGGTGATTGGTATATCAATGAAGGAAAGATCGACTTGAAGAAGGCAATCGATCACTGCCATTCCTTAGGCATGAAATTCGGTCTCTGGTTTGAACCGGAGATGATTTCCTTTGATTCTGATCTCTATCGCAGTCATCCCGAATATGTTCTCGGTCACAGATTAGACCGCATGTGCACAGAAAGACATCAGTTCGATCTCGACATGGCAAATCCTGAAGCGATTGAGAATGTTGTGAAGCAGGTCAACGCCATCTTAGACAACTTCGATATCGATTACGTCAAATGGGATAACAACAGAGAAGTCGGAGACAATTACTCCAACTATTTAGATAAAGACAGACATAAAGCGGGAGACTATTACTTCACCTTAGGTGTCTTTAAGATGTACAAGGAAATCGTAGAGACCCATCCAAACATCTTCTTTGAAGGATGCTCGGCAGGCGGTGCCAAGTTCGATCTTGGCGTGCTTAGCTATTTCCCTCAGATCTGGTGCTCCGATGAGACTGACCCTGTCCAAAGACTCTTCATCCAATACGGAACTGGTTATGGATATCCTCTCTCCACGATGGGAAGCCATGTCTCTAAAAGCAATATGGCCTCTTATGAGACAAAGAGCAATGTTGCTTTCTTCGGAACCTATGGATACGAGTTCAATCCAACTCTATTGACAGAGGAAGAGAAAAAGCAGTTAAAGCCAAATGAAGAGAGATATCATCGTCTTCATCAGGAAGTCATCCTGGAAGGAGATATGTACCGTGTCTATTCTCCGTTTGACGGAAACTACTTTGGTGAATTCTCCATCAGCAAAGACAAATCCAAAGCGCTGTTCTTATTCGTCAATCTCTTCAAAGAAGGTAACCGTTATCGCTTTGTAAAGCTGAAAGGACTCGATGAGAAGAAGCTGTACAGAAACACGTATGACAACAAAGTCCATTCCGGACTCTACTATAAGAATGTGGGAATCAACTTCTACCGTTGGTTCAATGAATTCGATTCGGTTATGATCGAGTTCGAGGAAGTCAGATAATCCTGAAGACAAAACTCCTGACCGCTAAAACAGCAATCAGGAGTTTTTCTTTTTCTATTCGATACTATCCTAACTGAATGAGGATGGTCGTATTTTCCTTCATGTTATGTTCGAAAGAGAAAACAATCGTGTCACTGTCAAGAGAGGAATCCGTATTAGTCAGAATCGGACTTTTCATATTTCTTTTTGCCTGATAGAAAGAAACCTCTTCTCCGTTTACTGTGATAGAGTTCACATCTTTATAGACTAACTGATGGAATTTGAAATGGAATGTCTTAGTCTCAGAATAGAAGGGTCCACCATAGATGCCATCTGTCTTATGAAGAATGACTCTGAAGCAGTTGTTTTCTTTTTCATAGAAGGCTTCATAATCCATCCTTCTAAATTCGCCGAGCTGATAGGCTAATGTCTCTCTGTCATCCTCATAGAGAAAGCCTTCTGTATGCTTTGTATAGGAAGGATAATAGTCCATAGTCATCTTCTTCCAATACTGCTTGTTGGTATTGTTTTCATCCTCTGCTAAAAACAACAGAGATCCTAACTTGATAAAGAGAGACATCTCATTCAGACTAGGATTGGAAATAATGGTTTCACCGCCTTTATAAATCTTTCCGTCATATGGATTGAGCCACTTGTCTCCTTTCGGAAGATAGACTGTCCCATTCTTTAGTCGGTCGTTTGGATAATGATAGAGTTTGAGTTCTGCACCGCCACCTGCCTGGAAATATTCGATCCTAAGGCTATGGATTCCTTTTTCGATGGCAGCCACCTTTCTGACCGATGCAAAATGATAAGACCACCAATCGAAGACTTCCTTCTCATCAATATAAATTCTGACTCCATCATCCGCAGAAACAAAGAGGTCTTCCGTCTTATCCATCTTGAGTTTCCCTTCATAACGGATGGAGAAATCATGAATGGGAAGCCCCTTCATTAAGGGCTCATCCAATAGGACAAAGGAGATATCATCGTATTCCCTCTCTAAGATAGGTTTTCCTTCTAAGTGTGTTCCATTATAAATTGTCGCCTTTAATTTTCCAGGATAGAACTTTGAAGACAACTCTTCTAAACCGATAGAATGTGCTTCCTCATATTTCGGATAAGCAACAAGGATATCGCCAAACATATACTGAGAGTAATATCTTTTTGCCTCAATGTCAGAAGGATACTCATAATCCATAGAACGGCAGATTGGTCTTCCTTCCAGATACGAAAGATAACTATCCCGATAGATCATCGGAAGAAGACGGTAGCGGCGCTTGATGGCTTCTCTTACAATAGAGAGAGTTTCTTCGTCATAGTTCCATGGCTCTCTCGTTCTCTCTACAGTATTGGTGCAGTGCGGTCGGAAAAGAGGCTGCATGCATCCGATTTGCATCCAGTGAATAAAGGTCTCTTTATCTGGGTTTCCCGTATGTCCTCCGCAATCGGGATGGACGTAAGGAATGCAGTTTTCTCCTGTTTTTAAGACATTGCAGATGTTTTCGATGAGGTCTGTCTTTTCACTAGCGACATCGCCTGTCCACTGGAAAGGATAACGATGCGTTGCACTATTGCAGATAGAGACATAGTATCCATTTGCAATATTGTCCACATTCGACATGATGCCGACTCTTCTTGACTTAGTCTTATCCAAAACCAAGGAATCATAGTAATTCTTCTGAATATCGGTGAAAAGATACTGACCCCAAGTCTCCGGATGAATCATTTGATCTGGTGACTTTAAAGATACAGACCAGTTTCTGTCATACCACCAATAATCCAAGCCTGATTTCAGAAGGCTTGTAAGTTTTTCCTCTCGGAATATGATTTCCTTAGAGGACAAAACATTCTGAGCATCCTTCATCGGCTCTGGATGATCGTTGAACATGATAGAGACATTCTCCCTATGGGCATCAGAAAAGAATTTCTTCATATCAGGAAAGAGTTCCGTATTGATATCATATCCGGTTCCTTCCGATCTCTTTCTCCAATCTGTATCGATGACTAAATTATCCAAAGGAACATCATGAGACTTGTAGTCTTGAATGACCTGAAGTGCTTCCTCTTGCGTATAGGCATAGTATTTCGAGTTCCAGCTTCCAAGACAGGATAAGCGTTGCAATGGTGCTTTTCCTGTCAATGAGACATAGACTTTGCGTAGTAGATAAGGATTTCTCTCACAGAGGATCAGATAAAGATCCTTCGCCTCTTTTTCGATAATGTATCTGCATTCTTCCTCTTCTGAATCCACATGATATCCTTCTTCCGGGATCTGGATTCTCGGGTTATCCATGATTGGAAAAACGATTGGAGTCATATTGATTTTTGGTAGTTCACCAGAATTACGAATCAACCTGCAATGATAGATTGTTTTATTATTTTTCTTCAAAGATATCGAAGATAGTCTTGGATTTTTGACTGGAATATAGATTTTATATTTTAAAAAAGATAACACATGAAATCCGTTTTTTACACTCTCTTTGACAGTGACTTCTTCCTTGACAGTTTCTCTATCCGGGATAAAGAAAGTGTTATTATCAAGGAAAGAAGCATTGTTTTTTTCCTCTACTCGGATAATCTTATCAGACAGAATCTGTACTCTTACATTTCCATAGATAAATTCATTCATGATATTTTGCTCTTTCATTTCACTTCGACGACAAGGGATTCATAAGGCCTTAGTCTTTTATCCGTAAAGTCACTGTAGTTACGAAGCAGGATCCATGAGATTTCAAACGGGAGAGTGATTTCCTTCTCCTCTTTTCCCATGTTGGCAATCACGGCGACTTTCCTATTCTGATAGGTGCGAAGATAGATGAAGACCTCATCATCGTCTGTCTCGATGTTCTCATAGTCTCCGAAGACAAAGAGATCAGAGAGCTCCTTGCTTTTTCTTAGCTGGATCATCCTCTTATAGTAGTTCAGTATGGAATCCGGATCCTTCTCTTCCATCTCCTCATTGATCTCCGTATAGTTCGGATTCACCTTCAGCCATGTCTTATGCCCTCTGTTGAATCCGGCATTGATGGAAGAGTTCCACTGCATCGGGGTCCTGTTGTTGTCACGGCATTCCTGGTTGCAGGCCTTCATGAACTGTTCCTCAGTCAGCACCTTGTCACGAAGGACAAGGTCGTTGTACTTTCCCTTGACCTCGACATCGTCATAGTCGTTGATGTCACTGATATGGATGTTTGTCATGCCGAGTTCCTGTCCCTGATAGATGAAGGGCGTTCCCTTCATGAAGAAATAGACCGTTGCTATCTCCTTAGAAGACTCCTTATAATGGTTCACCGGGTCTCCGAAATGGTTGGGCGCCCTGGAGAGGTCATGGTTTTCGATGAACAGGGCATTCCATGATTTCCCGTTCAGTCCGTACTGATACTTGGACCATACGTCCTTTGCCACCTTCATGTCCATCTTTCTGGGCGTGAACTTTCCGTACTTTCCTTTGCCGGACCAGTCGCTGGTGTAGTCGGTGACTTCAAACTGGAAGACCATGTCCAGCTCATGACGGCTAGGAATCGTAAAGTCAATTGCCTTATCCAAGTCTCCCCAGGCCTCTCCGACCGTGACGGCATCATAAAGTCCGAAGGATCTCTCGTTGAGTTCTCTTACCTTCTCATGAAGGGTAGGACCGTATCCGTAGATGTCCTTGTCCACTTCCTTTCCGATGAGGTGGATGACATCGAAGCGGATTCCCTTCACGCCTTTCTTCATCCAGAAATTGATGGCGTCTACAATCTCATCCATGACCTTTGGGTATTCCCAGTTCAGGTCCGGCTGCCCTTTCGCAAACTCATGGAAATAGTACTGTTTCCTTTCCTCGTCGTATTCCCAGGCGCTTCCGCCAAAACAGGACGCATGGTCATTACTAGGCTCATCCCTCCAGATGTAATAGTCCGAATAGGGATTGTCCTTGGACTTCCTCGACTCCTGAAACCATCTGTGTTTATCGCTGGTATGATTGGGGACAATGTCGATCATCAGCTCCATTTCCCTTTTCTTCAGCTCGGAGATCAGTTCGTCGATGTCATCCATCGTGCCGAAGATCCCGTTGACATCGGTATAGTCGGAGACATCATAGCCGTTATCGACCATCGGAGACTTGAAAAACGGGGTAAGCCAAAGGATGTCGACTCCTAGTCCCTTCAGGTAATCGAGCTTGGAGATGATTCCCCTGATGTCTCCGATTCCGTCATTGTTGTCATCCATAAAGCTCTTCGGATAGATCTCATATATAATCTTATCATGCCACCACTTTCTTTCCATGACTGCCTCCTTTGAAAATCAGATAAGCCATCGTAAGACACCTAATTATCATCCTTCCGATCGGTATTCATAGCATAATGACGATGACATCTACTTTTCTTTTTTCTTCCATTAGTTAAACACGAAAAACACGTAAAAGCAAGAAGCATACGCTCATTTGCAAAACGTTAAGATTAACGTTAACTTTCTAAAGAAAAAAGCAATAACATTTTCATTCTTTTACCGTATATTATTAGTCGTGAGGAATATTATATGAAAATATATTCAGGAAAAGAACTAGAGAAGATGCAGAAGGGAGTCATCCTCTTTGTCGCAGAAGAGGAAGAACTGAAAGAAGGAACAACAGGAAGTGGAAAGATATCCTACTATGAAGGCTCTATCTATACGGGTCCACTCGTCTTTACTGGCAAGTCTTTTGAAAAGCTTGGATATGGAAGACAGGACTTCTCTCATTCAGATATCAGCTGTGATGATATCGGTGGCCCTATCGGTGATACCGTATACCTCTACGAAGGAATGTACGATTACAGAAAGACACAGTGGATCTACGGAAACGGAATCTTCTACTTTATGAAAGATGAAATGCCAGATTCCTACTTTGCAGGATATTTTGAAGGTACTACTTGTGTCGGTGAATATAATGGACCAGATATCGGTTCTGTCCTTCTTCCTTCCTTTGAAAACACAAAACGATTAGATCATCTCTATCCAAAGCAAGGAAAGATCAAAAAGATGGCAGAAGAGCTGAAAAGCAATGGCAGTGTCGACTACCTCTTTATCGGTGACAGCTACTTTGATAATCTCAATCGATACAAAGGAAAAGATGGCAGAACATTGTTTGAAGAATACAAAGGGAAAAACAATGCTATGAATATGGGCATCGGAGGATGGAGATATATCGATTTCATTCCTTATATTAATAAATTAGTCATCCGTGGAAACCCAAAGCATATGATTGTCAATCTCGGCTTCAACGATATCCATTCCGGAAAAGATGCTACGATGACTCTTAAGGAAATGGATGACTTTCTCTCGCCCATCCTTCTCCAATTCCCCGATATCAGAATCTATCTGTTGACCGTCTCTCATTTTCCGGCCTTCTCCCAGTTCAGAAAAGAGGAAGACAAATACAACGAAGAAATAAAAAGGCGATTCCAGAACGATAGAAATATCACTGTGATCGACGCAGATACCGTCTTTGAAGACATCAAAAACAGCAATCTGAATTTCCGTGATTTTATCGAACCTGACCTGATTCATCCGAACGAAAAAGGATATGAAAAATGGATGCCTTATATTTTGAAGAGAGTGGATGGATATCAGTTTGAATAATAGACAGCCATACACAATTTCTGAAACTTTTTTGACACTTAGTTCTTTTCTCAACTATAATGAAGACATCTTACTAGAAAGGAGCCTAACTATGGCAAATCGTTTCGTTTTGAATGAAGTCTCCTACCATGGACACGGTGCTATCGAAAACATCGTGGCCGAAGCAAAGACAAGAGGATTCAAGAAAGCTCTTGTCTGCACCGATCCGTCTTTAGTCCAGTTCGGTGTCAGCAAGAAGGTCACCGACCTCCTCGATAAGGCCAATCTCGATTATGAGCTCTACACCAACATCAAGCCTAATCCGACCATTGAGAATGTCACATCCGGCGTGGAAGCCTGCAAGAAAGCAGGAGCGGATTACCTGTTGGCAATCGGTGGCGGTTCCTCTATGGACACAGCCAAGGCCATCGGCATCATCATGACCAATCCGGAATTCGCTGATGTCCGTTCCTTGGAAGGCGTTGCCCCGACCAAGAAACCTGCTCTTCCTATTTTTGCCGTTCCGACCACGGCCGGTACAGCAGCAGAAGTCACCATCAACTATGTCATCACCGATACAGAGAAGGTCAGAAAGTTTGTCTGTGTCGACGTCCATGACATTCCTGTCGTCGCCTTTGTCGATCCGGATATGATGTCCTCTATGCCGAAAGATCTCACTGCCTTCACTGGCATGGATGCTTTGACTCACGCGATTGAAGGATATATCACAAGAGGCGCCTGGGAGATGTCCGACATGTTCCACATCAAAGCGATTGAAATCATCGGAAAGAACCTTAGAGCAGCCGTCAACAATGACCCGGACGGAAGAGAAGGAATGGCTTTAGGTCAGTATATCGCAGGCATGGGATTCTCCAATGTCGGCTTAGGAATCGACCACGCTATGGCGCATACTCTTTCTGCCTACTATGATGTCCCGCATGGAAAAGCATGCGCTATGCTTCTTCCTATCGCTATGGAATTCAATGCCCCTGTTTCTAAAACCAAGTACAAAGACATCGCCATCGCCTTAGGTGTCAAGAATGTCGATGCTATGACACAGGATGAATACCGCCTTGCCGCCATCAACGCAGTAAAGCAGTTATCCAAGGATGTCGGAATCCCGGAGAAGTGCGCGGAGATCAAGAAAGAAGACCTTGACAATATCTCCCGTGACGCTCTTAAGGATGCCTGCTACCCTGGTAACCCGAGAGAAGCCACTCAGGATGAAGTGAAGTCTCTCTTCATGAAACTGATGTAATCAATGTCAACTTAAAAAGGACTGCCATACACTAGAAATAGTGTAGCAGTCCTTTTATGTTGCAAGCAGACGAATAATACTGATGAAGCAACTTTATTGGTCTGATTGGATTTACAAGGTTGACTCCACAGTCATCCTTTTATTTCGTTTTCCTCTTTTTCAAAAACAGAACAAGAGAAGCAATCATCCCGGCAAGCGAGATCAGGACAAAGATGCGGAACATTGTTCCACTCGATACCCAGAAGCGGAGATACCACCATACAAAGGATACTGACTGCTTGTACTGAATCGGATTCAAAAGAGCGTAGACAAATAAGCCGATAAAAGCCAGGACAGAGATCAAGAACACAATCAGCAGGATAATATCTCTCTTCGTAAGTGACTTAGAAGAGTCACGATCATCCACTTTGGCGTCTTCTTTTCCGGTGAGAAGGTAATCAAGACTGACATCAAATAGGTTTGCAATCAGAGTAAGGCTATCAATACTCGGTTCACAGATATTCTGTTCCCATTTTTGCACTGCCTGTCTTGATACATTCAGTTTGGTGGCCAGTTTCTCCTGGGAGTATCCGTTTTTCTTTCTTAAGTCCTGAATTCTTTCTCCAAGTGTCATAGTTTCATTGCCTTTCCGTTTTCCTATCGAAATTTCATGGAGTTATTATATCTGAATGTCTGTATCAAAACAGCAAACCACAGGTTGCAATCCGGATAAATTTCCGTGCATCAGACAAAAAGGCGCTACTTGCACTCCTTGACTTTCTCTATCATCATTTTAGGAGAGGAATCACTAGGCATTCGATAATCTCCGCGCGGAGATAATGTCACGCTTCCTACTTTGACACCATCCGGAAGGCAGCTTCGTTTGAACTGCTGAGTATAGAATCTCTGATAGAAACGGATGAGAGCATCCTTTACCTCTTCTAATGTCAGTTCCGGATAAGCAGCAAGGGCAAAGATGACGATCTTCTCTACTGTAAAACCATAGCGAAGAACATAGTAGAGGAAGAAATCGTTCAGATCATATTTCCCGATCTTATCCTCTGTCTTCTGTTCAATTTTTCCATCCTTGTTCGGGGTGAGTTCCGGAGAGATAGGAGTATCGATGATGCTTAATAACGTCTTCTTCAGTTTCTCATCACTAAGATAATTAGCGTAGGCTTCTACAATATACTTGACCAAGGTCTTAGGCACAGAACTGTTGACTCCATACATGGACATATGATCTCCGTTATAGGTGCACCATCCTAAAGCAAGCTCACTTAAGTCACCTGTTCCAACGACAAGACCATGATTCATATTGGCTAAATCCATCAAAACATAAGTTCTGTATCGCGCCTGTGCATTCTCATAGGCAACATCCCCTTCTCCATTGTAGTCGAGAGAATGTCCGATATCTTCCAGATGATCCTTTACCGTCCTTGTGATCACGACCTCTTTCTTCTCATCCGCTAACTGATCTAATAGAGACAAAGAGTTCGCATAGGTGACAGAGGACGTATTTCCCGTATTTGGCATAGTGACACCGATGATATGGATGGAAGGGACGATCTTCTTTGCTTCCTTAGCGACAAGAAGGGCCAACGTGGAATCGAGTCCTCCGGAGATACCGATGACAAGATTGTTTAATCCTGTATTCTTGACTCTGGTCGCTAATCCATGCGCCTGAATGGAAAGGATTTCTAAAGAGCGTTTTTTTCTTTCTTCCTCTTTACTAGGGACAAAGGGATAACGTGAAAGAGGATAACAATCCTCTTTCAGCTGTTTTGCTTTCTCGATGACAGACTCTTCTTTGAAATAAGTCGGAAGAGAAAGAAAGACATGTCGATATTCTTCCCTGCTATTTTCAAAGGTCATCTGATGAAGTCTATTGTATTCCATCTTATCCAGATCGAGGATCGCTGTTAAAACAGAACACGCTTCCATATATTTTTCTTCTTTTAAGATCGTTCCGTTTTCTGCAATCATGGAGTGACCCGAAAAGACGAGATCCGTACTGCTTTCCTCATTTCCGGAAGAGCAGTAAAGATAGGCGGAATACGTCGTAGCTGACTGAACAGAGACTAGATTTCTTCTGTATTCCGATTTGGAGATTGTCTCATCGCTAGCAGAAAGATTCAGAATGATGTTCCCGCCAGCAAGGCTGATATGATTGCTTGGCTTATCCACTACCCAAAGATCCTCGCAGATCTCTGCCGAAATCTTAGCAATGCTATTCTTGTCGTCGATCAGAATATCCGTTCCAAAAGGAACAGCAGTGCCTAAAAGCAGAATGGTATCTTTTTTTATGTCTTTTCCAGAAGCAAACCATCTTCTCTCATAGAACTCTCCATAATTCGGAATATAGGATTTCGGAATGACAGCGATGATTTCACCTCTGTTCAAAAAGACAGCGGTATTATATAACTTGTTTCCTTTTCTTAAAGGAGCACCAATGACTACAAGGGATTCTTTATTTTCCGTTTCCTTGGCAATGGATTGGATTGCTTTTTCACACTCATCCAAAATCTCCTTCTGAAAGAAGAGATCCTGAGCCGTGTATCCAGTCAAAGAGAGTTCTGGAAGCAAAAGGATAGCAGTATTGTCAGACTCCTGATTTATCATCGAGATGATCTCTTTTGCGTTATAGCTGACATCGCCAACCCTCATTTTCGGAACCATCAAGGATACCTTCATCATACTGTTTTTCATTGCTGCATCCTCCTTATATCATCATAAACCTTTTTCGGAACAAGAGACTGAATCTCTTTCTCATTCTTTCTGAAATCCTGCAACAGACTTCGGACATAGGAAGAGGAGACATTCTGATAGTCCCCTTTAGGATCATAGAAGTGTATCTTATCTTTCCTCTTATAGAGATAGGGATCGTTCTGGATGATTGCATCGATATCATCATGATTTCTTCTGATGACCAGAAGAGAGAATTCATCGAGTATCTCATCGATGTACATCCATTTTGTGCGCAGTGTCGATAACCAGTCTGAGCCGATCATCAGAGTAAGATCGAATCCATCTTTCTGAACTCTCTTCATAGTGAGATAGGTTCTCGGCTGCTCTTTCTCTTTAAGTTCGATATCGCTTACTTGGATAAAATCATAGTCAGAAGCAACATCCTTTAGCATCGATAATCTTTCCTCTTCCGTAAAAGAGAACTCTTTCTGCTCTGTCTTCAGGATATATTTTGACTTTGTCGGAACAAAGATGACTTTTTCAAAAGAGAAGACATCTTTTACCTCTTTGGCTAAGTAGAGATGAGCGTTTGTCAAAGGATTGAAGGCTCCACCGAAGAAAAGAGCCTTCACGAAAGATTTCCTCCGTGCAGTTTCTTATACATGCTCTCTCTCATCTGATAGACCTTCTCACTGAGATTGACATAGTGGACATGAGGCATCTCCTTTCTCAGTTCGCTCTCCCAGACATGATGCTCTAGCTGATCTTTGATATATTCTTTCTTCTCTTTGATGGAAGGAAGTTCACCGACAAGTTTCCCATCGACGATATAAGGAACCAAAAGTTTCTCCACTCGGATTGGAGTGAGGATGCGGTACGTCCTGAAATCATCACGGTCTAGGTTATAGACCTTGATCGGTTTCTTCTCCTCGATCACCTCTTCATCGAGACAGATGACATCGCACTGTCCTTTATCCTCTTCATCGAAGAATCGATACGCCATCAGTTTTCCAGGAATAACGGCTTTAGAGGAGGATTCCGAGCACTTCATCTTCGGCGTATAGCTTCCGTCCTTCTCTTTGACAGCGACCAGTTTATAGACACCGCCAAAAACAGGATCCGTCCTGGATGTGATTAGGTTCTCTCCGACTCCATAACTATCGAAATGGGCATCCTCGTAGATTTCCATATTCGCCATCTTTGTCTCATCCAAGGAGTTGCTGGCAACGAGTTTGATATATGGTTTCCCCGCTTTATCCAATGCTTTTCTTAGTCTCTTATAGCTTCTTGCCAAATCTCCGGAATCGATTCTAGCCGCTTTGACTCTCTTAGTAGGATCATTCGGATATTTTGCAATCATCTCATCATCGACCTTGATGAGATTGACTAGGCCCGATTCAAAGACATTATAAGTATCCAAAAGAAGAGAGACGCTACCAGGATAGGTTTCGGCATAGGCACGGAAGGCGCTTAGCTCATCAGGGAAGAATTCGATAAAGGAGTGAGCAATCGTTCCAACCGCTTTGACGTCCTCTCCGTATTTCATCTCCGCCAAGCAGTTTGCAGTTGCGACGCATCCACCTAAGACAGCAGCATAGGCGCCATCATTTCCGGCGCTTTCTCCTTGGGCACGGCGCGTTCCGAATTCCATCACCTGTCTTTCAGAATGGGTGGCAAGACCTGAGATCCGTGTCGCCTTTGTTGCGATAAGAGAATGGAAATTCATCGTCTGAAGAAGATAGGTCTCAATGAGAATGGCACCGACCATATCGCATTCGATTCTCACCATCGGAACCTGAGGATAACAGACCGTTCCTTCCTTTAAAGCGTACATCGTCCCTTTCCATCTGTAATCCTTTAAATAAGAGAGAAACTCCTCACTCATCCCCTTGTGTCTGAGCCAGAGGATATCTTTCTCTGTGAAATGGTATTCCATCAGGAACTTCGTCAGCTTTCTCTGTCCGCAGGAGATGGAATATCCTAAATCATCTGGATTCTTTCTGAAGAACATGTCAAATACCATCACGGTATCCTTATACCCATGAAGGAAGAGACAGTTTGCCATGGTGAATTCATAAAAATCCGTCACCATTGCCGGATTATCATAATCTTCGTCAGGAAGATAGGGTTCTGCTTCAATCGCCATATGAATAGCCTCCAAAAATAAATCAGCGGATAAAGTTCGTATAGTGGGAATGTTCTCTTTCCGGTTTCTCGATTCCGTTTTCTTTTCCTACTTTTATGCATTTGAGGATATATGCCATGTTATTCGCTAAGTTGCGCATAGTCTGAAGTCCCTCCTCATCCATCTTAGCTTCGCCTTTCTTCGCTCCGAAGACATTGTTCCAATAGGAGGATCCAATCAAAATCATATTATTGATGGTTGCATATTTATTCAAGACATCGAATGTCGTGTCTGTTCCTGCTCTTCTTGCTACTGCAACACTAGCGCATGGCTTATAGGCAAAGGCAGAGGAACCAGAATAGAAAGCACGGTCAAGAAGAGAAAGGATTCTTCCGCTAGGATGTGCGTAATAGACAGGAGAACCGAAGACAAATCCATCCGCTTCCTTTGCTTTCTCGATAAAGGCATTGCAGATATCATCATCAAAATAGCATCCGTTTCTCTTGCACTTCAGACAGGCCTGACAGTCACGGATCGGCTTTGTTCCGATCTGGAATATCTCATACTCGATTTCCTGCTTTTCTAACTGCTTTCCAACCTCTTCCAATGCAATATACGTATTTCCATCCTCATGGACAGATCCATTCAATAAAAGTACTTTCATCTTCATACCTCCGGACTCATCATTATATAACATTAAGGTATAGGAAAATAAGTGCAATCCATTGGATTGACTGAATTATACGGCACCCCCTTCTTCCTACTCGACACAGTCATATAAGTGTCAACGTTAAGAGGAATAAATTGTATCTCCATCGAAAGCAAACTTTATTTCAAAGTAGAATCAAACATGTCACCATCCTCACAACGCGAGTCTTAATGGCTTAACTTATTCCATATCCTTTCTCTATCCACATGTTGATTGCATTCTTCATCATCGGATCATTCAACGGAACATATTCATCATAGTTAAGAGATTCTTTTGGATATATTCCAGAATTCAAAAACACTTCACAAGTAATGCTGTCTAATATTTCTACAGCATCCGGATAATGGCTAAAAGATATATTTGCATAGAAGAAGGAGCAGAATTCTACTGCATTTGGAATAAATTGTTTGTAGCCTTCATAGAACCAAAATAGATTTGCAAAGTTCAAAACCTTTTCTTGAGTCTTGCAATTATTGACAAGATAATCAAACCAAGAAGCATAGACATCAGACCACTTGTTGCTTTTTATCAATTCATCTGCCATATTTTCATAAGTGTCAGATACTTTGTCATCATTCAAATCTTTTTCAAAGTTCACACTAAATAGTTTTCGAGTCATTTCATTAATTGTTGTCATCGTTTTTCCTCCATTTTGACTTATTGCTAAAAGCGCCAGGGTGTTGTTGATAAAGTTTCTTCATGACATTGTCTACATATTTCATTGATTCTATGTTTGGCTTGAAGTGACCACTTTGGTTATCCATTGAAACAATCTTTCCCTTCGAGAATGTAATCATTCCTGCACATTTGACTATTGGATCCCTCCCACCTATTAAAGTCGGATGAGGAGATCGTTTAGTTGGATTGTTAGGATTAACCCGCTTGCCAAAAAGGATCTTATCATCACAAGTTAAGACATAGGGAACTGTGCCATGCATACGCTTCTCCTTTATATATACTTTGTCTTCTTTAATCGCATCACTAAGATTTGTTGAGGTTGGATTCTTAAAATATCCACTAGTCGGATTATAAATATCAGGATCTTTTTTGTCTTTTTCTAACATATCTTTAGTGACATGATAAAAATTCGCGATTTTTCGAAATGCTTCTGTCGGTCTTGTTCCATTGTAGTTTCCAGAGATTCCACTACCCATTATGCTTACCTCCTTTTACCTTGGAGATATAGTTTTCGTAATGGATGAATTTCGTCTTATCTAGGAAATCCGAGAACACATCCACTGGCATAGAGCCATGGACAAGCACAACTTTAGGTTTCAAGATTCTAATCATTTCCTCTAGGCCAAGCCTAAAGTAATACTTGTTTTCATCACTTCGAATGCAGCCATATGTGCTGATG